>DASUTR010000462.1:0-9488 GCA_036374535.1 Polyangiaceae bacterium | reverse complement strand
CCGAAGTGACCCATGTCCGCGTACAGCGCCTCGCCCCCCGTTACGACGAGGAACACGCTGCCGAGCACGATGAACGCGACGGAGCCGTGCTCGAGCAGGAACCGGAACGCGAAAAGTGGGCTCAGGGCGATCATCACGCCGGGGTTCCGAGCGATGTGAACCAGCCCCAAGAGCGCGATCGCTGCGAACCACACGAGCATGATGGGACCGAACACCGCGCCGACCTTGGCGGTCCCGTAGCGCTGCGGCAAAAACAGCGCGACGAGAATTACGACCGAGAGCGGCACGACCCAATGGTCGAACGCCGACGTCGCAATGACGAGCCCCTCGAGCGCGCCGAGGATCGAGATGGCGGGCGTGATCATGCCGTCGCCGTAGAGCAAGGCGGCGCCGAAGAGCCCGAGGCCAATCACGCTCCAAGCTGGGACCTTGCCCTTGCTCGAGCCCAACGCGAGCGCCATCAGTGAAAGCACGCCACCTTCCCCACGATTGTCCGCCCGGAGAACGTAGAGCAGGTACTTCGTGGTGATGACGGTGGTGAGCGACCAGAAGATCAGCGACAGCAGTCCGAACACGTTCGACGCCGTCACCGGAAGACCGTGCGTCGGGTGAAAACACTCCCGGATCGCGTAGAGCGGGCTCGTTCCGATATCGCCGTACACGACGCCGAGCGCGCCGAGGCAGAGCGTCATGAAGTAGCGATGACTGCGCGGCCCATGCCCGGCGCGAGCAGTCGAGGTCGTGCTCGCGAGCGACGGCTTTCCTTCCTCGACCGAGGCAAGCTTCTTCACATCCGGCGAGAGGGGCGCCCGTTCCGCCCGGGGCGCCGAGGCCGGCGCCGTAGAAGTAGGAGCCATCCACCGACGCTACGTCCGAGCGCGTAAGGATTTCATAAAGATGCGGAGTCTCGCGCACTTCGCGAAGCTTCCCGGCGGCCGAAGGAAAACGGCGCGCGGCCGACTCCGTTATTCGCGGTCTCAAGTAACGTAGACTCGAGACGATCGTGACCGAGCGCCCCAATGCGGACGAGCTTCTCAGGGGCGTCGTCGAGGAGGAGCAACGCTCGACGCGCGGGAAGCTCACGATCTTCTTCGGGGCCGCCCCGGGCGTCGGGAAGACCTACGCGATGCTCGAGGTCGCCCGTTCCGAGATGGAACGAGAGAAGCGGGACGTCGTCGTCGGTATCGTCGAGACGCACGGTCGTTACGAAACCGGGGCGCTCGTGCTCGGCCTCGAGCTCCTGCCGAAGCGCAAGCTCAGCCATCGCGGCATCGAGATCGAGGAGTTCGACCTCGATGCCGCGCTCGCACGCAAGCCCGAGCTCGTGTTGGTGGACGAGCTCGCCCACACCAACGCCGAAGGATCACGTCACCCGAAACGCTGGCAAGACGTGGAGGAGCTGCTCGACGCCGGCATCGACGTGTTTTCAACGATGAACGTCCAGCACGTCGAGAGCTTGAACGACGTGATCGCCAAGATCACCGGAGTCGTGGTGCGCGAGACCGTCCCCGATTCGTTCCTCGAGCGCGTCCACGAGCTCAAGCTGGTCGACCTTCCGCCCGACGAGCTTCTCGAACGCCTGCGCGACGGCAAGGTCTACGTGCCGGCGCAGGCGCAACGCGCCATCGAGAATTTCTTCAGGAAGGGCAATCTGATTGCGCTTCGCGAGCTTTCGCTCCGTCACACGGCCGAGCGCGTCGACGCCCAGATGCAGGCCTACCGGCGGGCTCAGGGCATCGAGCAAACGTGGGCGACCGCCGATCAGCTCGTCGTGGCGGTCAGCCCGAGTCCGTACTCCGCGCGCTTGATCCGCGCGGCGCGCCGTATTGCTTCGGCCTTGCACGCCCGCTGGTTCGCCGTGTACGTGGAGCCCCGAAGCCCGACGAAGCTCTCTCACCGTGCAGAGTCGCACCTCTCGCGGAACTTGAGGCTCGCAGAACAGCTTGGAGGTGAGGTCGTCACGCTGCCCGCCGAAAGCGACGCGACCGGCGAGATCTTGAGGTTCGCCCGAGAGCGCAACATCACCAAGGTCATCGTGGGCAAGCCCATGACGCACCGCTTTCGCGATCGTTTTCGCCCATCGCTCGTGGATGAGCTCGTCCGGCGCTCCGGGGACATCGATGTGTACGTGACCGCGGGCGACCGAGCAGCGGAAGAAGTCGTCGCCGAGACGAAAGAGCGAGCACCCATCCCTGCCACGAGCTTCCTTTCGGCCGCGGTGGTCTCGGGATTGGCGACCGGCGGCGCGTTTCTCGCGTTCGGTCGGGATCAGCTGCCCGACGTCGTCATGCTCTACCTGCTCGGGATCATGCTCGTGTCGAGCCGGTACGGTTTCGCGGCGTCGATCCTTGCTGCATTTCTGAGCGTTGCCGCCTTCGATTTCCTGTTCGTGCCGCCTTACTTCACGTTCGCCGTCGGCGATCTCCGGCACATGGTGACGTTCGTGGTCATGTTTCTCGTCGCCGTCGTCATCAGCGGACTCACTCAGCGCGTCCGAAACCAAGCGGCGGCAGCACGTCACCGGGAAGAGCGAACGCGCTCGCTCTACGACCTCAGCCGCGAGCTCGCCGGAGCACAAGGAGTCCGGCGCGTCGTCGAGGTCTCGGCCATGCACCTCGAAAAGGTGTTCGCGAGCGGAGTAACCGTGCTCAGGCGCGATCCGAACGGCAGTCTCGCCTCGAGCTACTCGAGCAGCCGTGTCGGGGAGCCTTCCGACCGCGACCTCGGCATCGGGCAATGGGTCTGGTCGAACCGACAGGAGGCAGGGCTCGGCACGCGAACGCTGCCGAGCGCTCGAACGTTGTTCGTCCCCCTCATTGCGTCGGGCGGGATCGTCGGGGTCCTCGGACTCACGCCCGAGGACGCGGAACGCTTCGACCGTATCGAACAGCGGCGGCAGGTCGACGCCTTTGCGGCGCAGATGGCCCTCGCGTTGGAGCGAGCCGATCTCGCCGAGGAGACCGAGAAGGCGCGGCGCGAAGTGGAGACGGAGCAGCTCAGGAGCTCGCTCTTGAGCTCGGTGTCCCACGATCTGCGCACGCCCCTGGCCGCCATTACGGGGGCCGCGAGCGCCCTGATCGAGGGAGCAAAATCTCTCGACGGGTCCGCGCGGCTCGAGCTGACGACGACGATCCTCGAAGAATCGGAGCGTCTGAACCGTTTGATTCGAAACTTGCTGGACATGACCCGGTTGGAATCCGGAACGGTCAGGGTGAACAAGGAGTGGCTGCCGCTCGAGGAGGTCGTGGGAGCTGCGCTGCACCGCTTGGAGAACCGGCTCGCCGGACGCGAGGTGAAGGTCGAGCTTGCACCGGATTTGCTGCTCGTCCCTTGCGACGCGGTACTGATCGAACAAGTGCTCATCAACCTGCTCGAAAACGCGACGAAGTACGCTGACGGCCCCATCGAAATCAGCGCCGCCCTCTTGCCGGGAGGAGCGGTGATCGAGGTCGCCGACTTCGGCCCGGGAATTCCGGCGGGACAAGAGTCGCGAATCTTCGACAAGTTTCAGCGCGCGGTTCGTGAGGGAAGCCCGGGCGGCGTGGGCCTCGGTCTTGCCATTTGCCGCGCCATCGTCGCGGCTCATGGCGGAAGGATCTGGGCCCGGAATCGCGCGAAAGGCGGAGCGTCGTTTTCCTTTGCGCTACCGATAAGAGGCGAAGCCCCGAGCCTCGATCCGCCGGAAGCCGCCGAGCGAGTAGGGCCATGAGCCTTTCTTCGCCCGTCATTCTCATCGTCGAGGACGAGCCTCAAATGCGACGCTTTCTGCGCGTGTCGCTCGCGAACTCGGGCTACGAGGTCATCGAAGCGGGGACCGGCAATGCAGGGCTCACCGAAGCCGCAGCGAGAAACCCGGATCTCATTTTGCTCGACCTCGGCCTTCCGGATCAAGACGGCGTCGCCATCACCGCTCGGCTGCGCGAGTGGGCGAAGATCCCCATCATCGTGATCTCGGCGCGCGGGCGCGAGGAGGACAAAGTGAGGGCGCTCGACCAGGGCGCCGACGACTACCTCACCAAACCATTCGGTGTCGGCGAGCTACTCGCACGAATTCGCGTCGCCCTACGACACGCGGCCACCTCCGAGCTCGGCGATCCGGAGGTCGTGATCGGCGAGCTAAAAGTCGACCTTGCCCGTCGCCAGGTATTCGTCGGGAGCCGCGAAGTGCATCTGACGCCCATCGAGTACAAGCTCCTCGCGCTCCTCGCGAGGAACGCTGGACGCGTGCTCACGCACCGCCAGCTCTTGCGCGAGGTGTGGGGGCCGAACTACGTCGAACATACGCACTACTTGCGCGTTTACATGGGCCAGCTCCGGCACAAGCTCGAGGAGAGCCCGGGCCGGCCGACGTACCTCGTTACCGAGCCGGGCGTAGGCTACCGGCTCCGGCCTCCCGACTAGCTCTCGGGAGCTCGAGCCGCGTGAACCGGCGCTTTCGTTCCGCTCACTCGGCAGCGGCGACGAGCGGCGTCTTGTTCGTTCGCAGCACGGAGTCGAGCGTCCGCAGCGTGCGCTGTCCGAGCGCGCCGAGCTCTCCGGCTCGAGCGACGCGCTCACCGGATCTCTCTTCCGTCGCGTCGAGCGAGGCGAGCAGTCGGAGCAGCGATTCGCGGAGCTCCATGAGCTCGTGGTGTCCGGAGGTACGAATGATCGTGCGCTCGTCTTCGAGCAACGGATTTTCCCAGGCGGACAGGCTGACTTCGTGGAACCCGGGCTCGGGCCGACCGAAGAGGTATCCTTGGAGCAAATCCGAACCGAGCGCGATGAGCACGTCGCGCTCCTCGCGCGTTTCCACGCCTTCGGCGACGACGCGAATGCCGAGGTCGCGGCAGACGGCGTTCAGGGAGCGGATGAGGTGCTGGCGGGTCGGGTCGTCGTGCACGCCGCGCACGAGCGACATGTCGAGCTTCACGATTTCCGGGCGCAGGCGCGCGAAGCTCGTGAGACCCGCGTAGCCGGCGCCGAGGTCGTCGACCGCGATGCGGAAGCCGAGCTCACGGAGAGCCTGGATGCGCTCGCGCACGTCGTGGAACTTGTCGAGCGACCAGCGCTCGGTGATTTCGAGCACGATCTGGTCGGCGACGCGGGAAAGGGGCGCGAGCGACGAGTAGAGGTCGTCGTCGGCGAGCTCACCGCCGTGGACGTTGACGAACACCGAAGTGGCGACCGGAGTCCTGGCGATCGCTTCCGCCACGGAGCGGCGGATCTTGCGGCCCAGGGGGACGATCACGTCGAGCTTCTCGGCGGCCGAGAACAAGAGGTCCGGCCGCGTGAGCGACGGCTCGCTCGTGCGAACGAGCGCTTCGTAGGCGGTCACCTCGCGCTGCGTCCAGCTCACGATGGGCTGAAACACCATGTGCAGGCCGTCGATGGCGCGTTCGAAGGCACGAGTCAGGTCTCCATTCCGATCTACTGGGCGGACTGAATCGACTCTGACCAAGCCCGAGTCTCGGGCTATGCCGGCGGCCATGGCTCCATCGAACGGGTGGCCGCTGGAAACCTTGAGCGACAAAATTACACCCTACATGTACCGCCCCCGTGGGCGGACGCCGCACCCTCACTTCTTGGGGGCGGGCGTGCGATTCGCGGGAGGCGCGTCGGCGGCTTCCTGTCGCCGGTTCGCGCCGTAGGCGAGGGCGGACTCGAAGCCGCGCCGGACGGCGAGGATGGCGAGCCTGCGGTTCGCGGGAGCCTTCGGATCCTTCACGAGCGGGGCGTTCGACCCGTGGGCGAAGACGCCGGCGATCTGACCCTGACGGACGCCGCTCCGTTCGAGCACGTTGCGGGCTCGGTCGGCGCGCTCGAACGAGAGGCTCCAGTTCGAACGCGTCGAGCCCGTGGGGAAAGGGCGCGCGTCGGTGTGGCCGTGCACCTGGAGCTGATTGTCGAGCGTCGCGAGCACGGGCGCGAGCCGCTCGAGCAGTTGAACGAGCGCGGGCTTGAGCTCCGAGCTCGACACGTCGAAGATGAGATCGTTTCCGCCGTCGAGGATCTGAATCAACAAACCGAAATCGGTGACGGACACCTTGACCTGCCCAGCGAGCGCGGCGAGGTCGGAGTCGCGCATCTGCATGGCCTTGACTTCCTTCTCGATGCGTTCGGCCGTTTCCTTCAGTCGGCCCTGCTCGGACGTTTGGGACGCGACGCCGTTCACGTCGACGTAGCCGTTCTGCTGCACGCCCGTGCCGCCGTTCATGACCGACGGAGCGCCGGAGAGGACGCCCGTGCGGAAGTATTGCGAGAGACGCTCGCGCGTCGACTGATCGGTCTGCGCGAGCAGCCAAAGCACGATGAAGAGCGCCATCATCGCGGTCACGAAATCGGCGTACGCGACCTTCCACGCACCGCCGTGATGGCCACCGTGGCCCTTCACCCTCTTGATGATGATGATGGGCTCGTCGCGCTTGTTCATTTCTTGAGCTCCGCGAAGGCCTTTTCGAGCTCCTCGGCCGACGGACGTTCGTCGGTGAAGACCGCGCGCCGGCCGAACTCGATCGAGAGCGCCGGAGTCGTGCCGCGAGCCGCCGCGAGCACGGCTTCCTTGATGCAACTCAGAAAACGGCTCTCGGCGGCGTCCTGCGCTTCGACGTTGTTCGCGAGGGGGCCGACGACGCCGTAGCAGAGCAAGATGCCGAGGAACGTTCCGACGAGCGCCGCGGCGACGTGGGCTCCGATCTCTTCGGGCCCGCCGTCGAGGTGCGCCATCGTGACGACGATGCCGAGCACGGCGGCGACGATGCCGAGGCCGGGGAGGGCGTCACCCGTACCGCGGAGCAGCGTGACGGGAGCCGCTTGCTCCGCGTGGTGCGTCTCGAGCTCGGCGTCGAAGAGCTGCGCGAGATCGCTCGCAGGACAACCGTCGACGAGCTGCTTTAGACCCTCGACGAGGAAATCCATCGCGTGATGGCGCTTCGTGACGCTCGGGTACTTCTGGAACAGCGGGCTCTTGTCGCGCTCGTTGACGTGATTTTCGAGGGCGAGAATGCCTTCGCGCCGCATGATGCCGAAGAGTTCGTAGAGGAGCTTGAAGAGGTCGATGTACTCTTGCTTCGTCGGCGTGGTTTCCTTGAAGCTCCGTTTGACGGTGGCCATGAAGCGCGCGCGGGCTTTGCCGGGAGCGCTCGTCAACACCGAGCCGATGGCCGCGCCGCCGATCACGACGAGCTCGCTCGGCTGGAAGAGAACCGGGAATGGTCCGCCGACCATGGCGAAGCCGCCGAGGACGGCAGCCAAAACGACGACGATTCCGATGATGGACGACACGGGTGGGACCCAAGAACGGCCTCTGACGGCCCTCCTTTAGGTTTCCTTTCGGCGGGAGGGGTGATCTTCTCGAGTGGCGGAAAGCAGGGAGAGCGCCGCGCGGCTCACTTCGTCGGCTAGCGCGAGGGCCCCGACGAACGGCGCCGTATCGACGCGGCCGTGGAGCGCGGAGGCGCGCAGGTCGGAGCCGGAAAACTCCGCGCCGCCGAAGTTCACGAGCTCGGGAGCGATGGGCGGTGGCGCCGAGCGAGCGGCCGCGAGTAGCGGCGAGTCCGGCAGCACCTCGCTCGCGAGCCGCGTTACCGAACGCGTGTAAACGGCTTCGTTGCCGGTGAAGTAGCCGCCCTGTTTGAGAGCGCGCACCATGCCGTTCGGATCCCCGTTCTTGGCGGCTTCGAGCGCCTCGGGATAACGGCGCTGGAGGAGCGCGACATAGTCGAGCGCGCCGTCTTCCGCCGTGCTGTAGGCGCGGAAGCCGTCTTTGATGCGCACTTCGTTCGCGCCCCAGCCTTCGCGCGTCGAGCAGAGCACGCTGTGCCCGTCGGGTCCGGCGCCCTTGATGCCGCCGAAGTTGTAGTTGACCATCGAGCTGCCGCTGCCGGTCTCGTGCGCCCACTGCGCGGTGAGGAGCGCGGTGCATTCGGGCGTGGGGGCTTCGCCCGTCACCTTCTGATAGGCGAAGGCGAGCAGCGACGAGGCTTGCTCCGTCGAGAGCTCCGTCTTGACCGGCACGACGAACACCGGCCGCTTGGCGTCGGCTCGCGCGAGCGGCGCCGGATTCGGGGCGGCCACTTCGCGCGGCAGCGCGACGACGGAGGTGAGTGCGGTCGACATGCGTCGCTGGTCGCTTTTCAAGAACCAGGCCAACGCGAAAGGCGCGTTCGCCGGGCGAAAGCCGTACCCGGCGCCACGGCCATGACCCCGACCGTCAATGGGCCGACGCTTCGGCGCGCTTGCGACGGCCGCCGGGCGACCACGAGCAGGGGGCGGCACTGGCCCGAACTTTGCTCTTCCCTCGTCGCCAGCATGAGCACCGGAATTTGGGCAGCCGCATCGGGAATGGTCGGACAGACCGCTGCGCTCGACGTCGCTGCGGGCAACGTCGCCAACGCGTCGACCCCCGGCTTTCGCGCGGACCGAGCGATCTTTCGCCAGACGCTCGCTCAAGCGACGAACCGCGCCGTGCCGACGCAATCCCTTCGTTATTCCGTCGCGCGGACGGTCGAGCCCGATCGACGCGCCGGTCAGACCGTTCAGACGGGCCGTCCGCTCGATCTCGCGCTGCGCCAGAACGACACCTGGTTCGTCGTCCGGACCCCCGAAGGCGAACGCTATACGCGCGCCGGAAACTTCCTGGTTTCGCCCGACGGCCGGCTGACGACTCAGAACGGCCACCTCGTGCTCGGCGCGGGGCGCCAGCCCCTCAACGTTCCCTCCGGCACGCGTGAGGTGTCCATCGACCCGACGGGCAGCCTCGTCGCCGACGGCATCGACAGCGGCTCGAAGCTGCTCGTCGTTTCCTTTGCGAAACCGACGGGCCTGGTGAAAGAGGGCTCCGTCCTCCTGCGCGCGACGCCCGCCGCCGGGCGGCCCGTCGAGCGCGACCCCGACATCGCGAGCGGGTGCCTCGAGCTCTCGAACGCTTCGGCGCTCGAAGGCATGACGACGCTCGTGACCGCCACGCGCGAGTTCGAAATGTTGTCCCGCGTCGTCGAAGCGTTCAGCTCGGCCGAACAGCGCGCCGCGTCGATTGCAGGCCCGCGCTGACGAACGAGTCGGTCCGAAGGTGGCGATGCCAGTTATCTCTTCGATTCGAAGCGCGCTTCGCTCGAAGCTCCAAGCTCGAGCGATCCAGGTCGCGTACTACGCGCGCGATCGCGTGACCGGATGGCTCTTTCGGCGAGAAATACAGGAGCTCGAGCGCTGCCACGTGGTGCTCGAGGAGGCCCGAGCGAACATCGGGCACGAGGTGCGCGACCGTATTCGCGAGCTCGAGGCGAGCCGCGAACAGTATCGTTCGCTCGTCGAAACGACCAAGGCCGTGCCCTGGGAGCTCGACCACGTGAACGCCCGGTTCACCTACATGGGTCCGCAGATCGAGACGCTGCTCGGAATTCCGGGGACCGCCTGTCTGGCTCCGGGGTTTCTCGAGATGTGCCTGCACCCGGAGGACAAGCAGCGAGCGCTCGAAGCGTTCGCCGCGTTCGCTCAGCATGCGTCGAGCG
>DASUTR010000461.1:0-11559 GCA_036374535.1 Polyangiaceae bacterium | reverse complement strand
CGCGACCCGCCCGGCGATGGCATCGGTCCTCTAGGCGGAAATGCGCCGACGGGCGGTTTAGGAGGCACCGGCGCCAAGGGTGGCAGCAATTCAACGGGGGGCATGGGCGGGGGGGGAGATGAGGCTACCCCGTCGGTTCGCATTACGAGTCCTGAAGCGTTGAACCATCCGGACGATGGCACCGTGCTCACCGAAACCGAGGTCGAGGTGGTGTGTGAAGTGACGCGATCGTCCGAGCCTGGCGCGGAGCCCATTGCTGGCGTGGACATTCGGATGCTGGACGCCGATGGCATGGCGGTCATCCAAAAGCCCGGCGTGGAAACGGACGCCGATGTCTACACGGCGCTTTTCTTTCTTCAGGATCTGCCGAACGGCGCAGTCACCTTCGAATGCTCCGCCCGAGATTCGGCGGAGCCGCCGCACGTCGGCATGGATTCCATTGGGACGTTCGTCGACCATGGCCCGAGCATCGAGGTGATCTCTCCGCTCGAGGATTCAGCGTATTCCCTCGGCACGGTGCCGTTCGTGTTCCGAGTGACCGCGGCTCCTGTCGTGGACGATGATCCCGGTTCGGAGGTCGACGTGGGGAGCGTGACCCTCAAGGTGCTGGGCAAGACCATCGAGGTCTCCGAAGCCGACGAGGAGTATCGAGCGAACATCAACCTCGCGGATAGGGAAGCTTTTCCCGATCCGCCTCCGACCGTGGCCGTCGTCATCTCGGCGAACAACGTTCGCGAGCCCGTGCGCGGAGAAGCCGTTCACTCCTACAGCTTCGGCGTCGACAGCACAGGACCGGTCATCACGGTCACGTCGCCGGAGCCCGCTGACGTTGTCGGTGGGGAAGTCGTCTTGCGTTTCTCGGTCACTGACGATGTTTCGGGCGTGGATGAGCAATCGGTGTTCGTGACGTTCAACGGAGGTGAACCCATCCTCTTCGATACGCGCAGCGGGTGGACTCGCAACGGAGACGACTTTTCCTACCGATTCGACACGACTGCCATCATGGGTTCGATCGCGCAGGTCAATATCAACTTGGGGGCGAAGGACGGCGCCGGCAACGACGCGGGCGGAGAATCGTTACTGCTCTATTTGGACCACGTGCCGCCGATCATCGATCTCGATCCACCGTTGGTCCGCGAGTATCGGATCGTGAACGAAGCGCGAGAGTGCTCGATCGCTTTCGATCCCGTCGGCCGATTCGCCACGAACGACGGCGACACCGTATTCAGGGGACCCATCTTTCGCGCGATGGTCTGGGAACGGACGAATCCGGCGACGTTCAGGCACTATGCCGGCGTCGATCGTTCGTCCGTCTACCTATACCTGCAAATCGACCCGCAAGGTGCCGTTCTCGTCGACAGCGACAACGACGACGTGTGCGATGAAGTATTCGGTCGCGATGAAGACGGAACCGACCTGCTTCCGTTCATCCGCCTCGCCGACGTGGCACCGGCTGGCGACTCCTACTACGGCCCGGAGTCAGCCGAAGAGCCGGACGCGCCCGCGTTTCCCGGAAGCTGCAGTCGCGGCGCCGCAACGACGGCTCCCGTGGCCCGATGCACGCCGCCTTCTTCCGACCTCACCCGCGTCCTCCCCTGGGACTTCGACAGCACCATTCCGGTTCTCTATGCCATTCCTCCGCTCACCGGCGTCGCCTGCACGGGACACGATTGGGACATCGGCGCGACCGACGGCATCGAGGAAGGTTGGGTCTGCATGGCGGCACGCGTCGTCGATAACGTGGGGAACGTCGGAGTCTCCGCACCCTTGCGAGTCTGTTACGACGACGGCCAGGGTCCCGCTGCGAATTGTTCGGAGCCGCCGCCGTCGTGTACCGACGGCTGCGTGGTCCCCGCCGCAAACCAGTTTCCGCCCAATCAGCTGCTGCTCGACCCATGATTCGGTGGGGCGTTCTCGGTCGCGAAGCCCTCGCCCTCGCGCGCCAAGCCACGCTCCTTCATCGCGACGTAGCGCCCGTCATCCCCGATGCCGCGCGCGGTGACGTCGTCGTCTTCGTGCACGGCTTTCTCGCGACGGCCGGCGTGTTCCGCCCGCTGCGCGCCGCCGTCGAACGGGAGACGGGCGCGGTCACGGCGTCGTTCACGCACGCGCCGGGGGTCGGTATTCGCGACATTGCGTCGCGGCTCTCGGCGCTCGTGCGGGGCTTCGAGTCATCGGGGGTTCGATTGCATCTCGTGGGGCACAGCATCGGTGGCGTTGCGGTGCGCTTTTTCGTGAGTGAGCTCGGCGGTGACGTGCGCGTGGCCGGCACGGTGAGCATCGCGAGCCCGTTCGCGGGAGCTCCCCGCGCGCGGCACTTTCCCGGGGCGCTCGCGCGGGAGATCGAACCGGGGAGCGCGCTCCTCGCTGCGCTTCGGGGAACGCGGCCCGATGTGCGGCACCTTTCGATCGCGGGCGGGGCCGATCGCACGGTGCCGGAAGGAGCGCACTTCGAGCACGGCGAGCGGCTGCTCGTCGAGGGCGCGGGCCACAACGAGGTGCTCTACCACTCGGACACCGTGGCGGCGGTCGTCCGGCACGTGGCCGCGGGGCGTACGGCCGGCCCGCACGCGGCCTGAGGGGTTCGGGGCGCTTTCGGCGCCTGCTTCTTCGTGGTACGCGGCCCGCGGTGATTCGTTCGCTCGTCGCCCTTGGTTGTCTCGTCGCTGCGCTCTCCCTGTCCGGGCGCGCGCAAGCGGACGTGTCCGGCTGGGCCAACGCGAGCGCGGGCCCCACCTACGTCGACGACGGCACCGACACGATGACCCAGGGGGCGCTGTCGCTCCAGGCGGGCGTGGGCTCCACGCCGTCGAACTTTCTCGTCGGCGGCGGGCTCTTCCACGTCGAGACGCACTTCCAGCGCGGTACCGATCTCGGCTTGCTCGCCCGCCTTGCGACTCAGGGCTACGTGCTCGGTCGGTGGGGCGCGGCGCTCGATCTCGGCGGCTACGAGCGCTTCTGGGGCGTCGGTTCGGCGGGCGGACTCGGCGCGCTCGTTCTCGGCGCGCCCTGGGGCATCACGCTCCGTGGCGAGGCCGCGCTCGGCACGAACGACGCGCGCTCGTTCGGGCTCGTGCTCGGTGTCGATTTCGCGCGGCTGACCGTGTTCCGCTCGAGCGGCACCGACTGGTTCCCGAATCCGTTCCCGGGTTACCGCGAAGCGAAGCGTTAGTCAGGGTAGCCAGCGCACGTCGGTGGGTAGCCAGTTCACCTGCGCGTCCGGGCGTACGTCGATTTCGCGTGCGAAGAACGCGCCGTAGTGGATGGCGTTTCCGAGCACGATTTTCGCTCGCGGCGCGACGATGACGCCGTCGAACGCGGAGGTGACGTCGACCTGGCTCGTTCCGAGAAACACGAAGAGCGAACGTGGGGTCTTGCGCATCGAGTCGCCGACCGCGCCACGTAACGCGAGCGCGTCTCGAACGTAGATGCGCACGGGCCCGCGGAGCTGGTCGAGGATCAGGTACGAACCCGTGTCGGCCGTGAACGATTGGAAATAGTAGTCGCCCGTCGAGAGGTGAAGCTGTGCGCCCGGGGCGACGTAGCCCGCCGTGTACGAGCCGGGCGCGTGCGCTCGAATCTGGTTCGCGGGGACGCTGATTGGTACGCTCGTCGCAGGAAACGTCACGCTCAGCGGCGGCAGCAAATCGTAACTCACGACCTGTGCCTGCGTGTAGCCCTGCACGACGACGGCGCCGCTCGCGAGGGTCACGCTCGAGCCGCTCTGAACCGTGCCCTCGGCGCGGGCTCGGGTCTTCAGCGTCGCGGTACCCTTGCTCGCGAGCGAGGTGATCACGGCGTCGACACCTACGGTCGCGCCCGCCGTACCGGCGGACACCGAGAGCGTGGAGGGGCTCGAGCTCACCACGCGCGCGCGGTCACCGATGGTGAGTCGCTCGGACGCATACAGCACGGCGCCGAACGGGTCCACGCAGCCTTTCTGCGCCGGGTTCGCCGAGGTCGGGCAGTCGTCGAAGACGTCGGTTACCCCGTCGGCGTCGATGTCCCCCGCGGACGCAAGGCCCGTCTTCTGCGCGAGCACCGTGCGCGTGACGCTCTTCACCACGGAAGCGCCGTTCTCGATGACGGGGAGCTCGACACGGTCCGAAAAGAAGATGTCGTCCTCGAGGGTCCCGGTCACCGTGGCGTAGCCGAGGAGGTTCATGGCCGGCGTGAAACCGAACTCGTAGATCTGGACGTTGGGCGCGGTCGTGCGCTGGGCCGCCACGATCAGCGTGGCGGACGATGACGCGACCGCGCTGACGCGCACGGCGTCGAGCAGTCCGCCGAGCGTCTTCAGGGGCGTGCCCTTGCCGTCCTTCGTGCTCACCGCGGCGAGCTCGATGGCGCGCTTGGTGCCCCAAGGCCTCTCCGTCTTCGCCTCTCCGAGCACGTAGAGCTTGGACGCGGGCGCGTCGTAGGCCGCGGCCTTCGGATGCGCGAGCGCTGCGCCCTTCGGGCTGCCTTGTCCGGAGAGCCGGCGCCACGCGCCTGTGGCGAGATCTTGACGCCAGATCTCGGTCAGGGGTTTCGTCACGCCGTTCGTCGTGCTGACACCGCCGACGAGATAGACGCTGCGCTCGGAGGCCGACGTGAGCGCGCGAAACCCGCTGCGAGGACCCGGCTTCGCTCCGCTCACCACCGGCACCGTGAGCGCGTCGAGCGCGCCATTGCTCCCCGCCACGAATTCGGTGATCGGGCGGGTTGCCGTCCACGGTGATTCGACGCCGGTGAAGACCGTCGCCACGTCTTTCGTGCCTCGGATCGCGAGCGGATCGACGGCGCTCGTGAAGGTCGTGTTGGTCGCGTTGAGCCGGTCGCGGACGATCTGCGTCAGGTTGTTGTTGATGCCGAATACCGTGGGTCCTTGGGTAGCGACGATGTTCGGTCCGAGCGGGCGCACGCGTGTCGTCACCGACACCACGGGGCGCAGGCCCGGATCCCGGAGCCAGGGATTGACGGGGCGCGGATTCCACGCGTTCGGGGGGATGAAGCCGCCGCAGCCGACCTTGCTACAGGCCGTCGGGTTGATCGCTGGCTCGACCGTGTGGAGCAACGGCGCGCGCACGAACGCGTAGCTGTTGCGAAGTCGCCCGGCCGTGCCGAGGTCGCGTGGAGCAGAGTTGTTGGTGGTGCGGACATGGGTCCAGAACAAGCCGTTCGTCTCGCGTCGCGAGCCGACCGTGCGCGACGGGATTTCACCGCCGAGGCCCGTTGCGGTGAGGTCTTTCAAGAAGCTCCAGTACAAGCGCTCGCCGATGCCGAGTCGTTCCTCGCCGTCGAAGACGTAGCGATCGGTGCTGTAGGTGCGGCTTACCTCGGCGCCACGCGCGAGATCCGCGCTGAAGGCCGGCGGCGCGGGCGCGTTCGTCGGGCCGGTCGCGATCGTCACCTTCTTCCACACCGACGACGCCGCGGCGTACTCCTGCGGATCCTTCGGGCAGCGCGTGGCGAAGCACTCCGTCTCGTCGAGCGTGCTGGTCGCGCCGACGTCGCAGTTGCAGAACCGGAAGCCCGCGAGCCCGGTGCGCGTGACTCGGGGGAGGTTGCCGGGTGGGACGGGGTTCGTGATGGCGCTCGTGTCGTGACCGATTTGGGCGCTCGCTCGCAACGCGACGCTGTTGGCGTGATTGCGGTTCGGATCGGTCTGCGACGGGGGACTTCCGATGACTCGCGGCGTCGTCGCGGTGACGGTGTAGAGCGGCACGGGATCGCAGAGGTCGTCGAGCTCGCTCGCGGACTCGCGCGCTTCGGCCCCGGCGTTGCTGTTTTCGGCGAGCTTGCCGTCCACCAGCACGCCGCACGCGTCGCAGGGGGCTCCGACGCCGTCGCCGTCGGGATCGCTCGGCGTCGAGCAGCGCCCGTTTTCGCGGCAAAAGCCGCCGTTCGAGCAGGTGCTGCTCGTGGTGCAGGCGGGGTACGCGTTGAAGCGATTGCAGTTGTCGCAGGCGTCCCACACCCCGTCCGCGTCGATGTCGGTCTTGGCGCTCCGCTGGTGCGGGCAGCCGTCGCATTCGTCGCCGACGCCGTCGGAGTCGAAATCGAGCTGTGACGGGTTCGCCTCGCCGGGGCACGAGTCGCACTCGTCGCCGAGACCGTCGTTGTCCGCGTCGAGTTGGTTCGGATTCGAGCACTTGCTCGGGTCGTCGCCGCACATGCCCAGGCGATCATCCTTCGGCGAGCAGTTGTCGACGTCGTCATTGACCTGATCTTCGTCGGCGTCGTCGATGAAGCTTCCGATCCAGGCTCCGTTGCCCTCGCCGTTGTTCCAGGTAGGCGAGAAGGTCGTCGAGTTGCCGGAGCCGCCCGAAATGATGCCGACCTGGAAGAGCCTCAAATCCGAGGCGCGGCGCACGAGCAACGGTCCGCCCGAGTCGCCGTGTTGGGCGTCCCCGCCGCGCCCGCGTTCGAGCATCATCCAGTAGTCGCCGGTCGAGACGCCCACCACGTCTCCCAAGCTCGCGACGTCATTGAAATCCTTGAGCTGGATGTCGGCGTCGACCTCGGCGATCATGAGCGGCTTCTCGACGCTGCTGCCCGTTGCGTACCCGGCGATGGTGGGCTCGTCGTAGTTGTCTCCGAAGGCGTCGAGAAAGCTCCCGCCGAGAAAAGGGGTGATCAGTGGGGACGCGACCATGCTGCTCGGTACGTTGTTCTCGAGCTTGAGGATCGCGAGATCCCGGCTGTAGTCGTCCTCGAAATTGAACGAGCAGTTGTCGACGCTGTAGTGATACGTGGCGACGGGCAGACGCTCGTTCGTGCCGGCCGGCTCGAACGTGATCGAGCGGATGTGGATGCGCGCGGGATCGTCGAGGTCGCAAAAGCAATGTCCGGCCGTCAGAACGAGATTGCGCGCGATGAGCGTGCCGGTGCATTTCCCCGTGCTCCACGAGTCTTCGTCGTCCGGATCGGGGCAAACGATGGGCGCGTTGCAGCTCCCGCGCGTGGGCGGATTCGGGCAGTACTCTTTGCAGACCATGAACTCCGTCCGCACGATCCCGATTCCACCGTACGGCGCCGCGGTGCTGCTCCAGGGGATTGCGTTGGAGCCGGTAACGGCTTGCGAGGCCTGTTCGACGGCTTCCGGTGCGTTTGCCTGACCGCAGCCTGCGAGAAGCAAGGCGGAAAGAACTCGAAACGACGTGCTCGCGGTGGAGGTTTTCATGGGCGATGTCCGAGCCGCGAGGGTAGCGCCGGCGCGCAGCGCGCAGCCATGGTCATTGAGCCGACAAGGACGGGTCGCGCGCTGAGGTTCGCCGGCGAGCGAGTAGACTCGTCGCCATGACCGTCGCGTACGGATTTGCCGCCGCTACGATCGCGTGCGCGCTTTTCTTCGCGGGCTGCGAGCCGTCGCGTTCGCGTTCCGAGCAGTCGACCGCAGTCGCGTCGAGCGCGCGACCGCCGGCGAGCGTCGCGTCCGGTGAGGGCGCAGGATCACGGCCTGTTTGGCTCGCCGGCTCGGCGGGCTGGCTGCGAGCGGGACCGCGCGAATGCGCGACGAGCGTTGCCGAGCAGCCGCGCGCCCTCTGGCCGGGCCGAACCTTTCGAGACTGCGGCGCGGGCTGCCGGGAGAGCCCGGTGTTGCCGGGATTCGCCGATGCCGTCGCGGCCGAGCTCGGAAGCGCGGCGCGGGCGGCGGACGGCTCGCTTTACCTCTCGATTTCCGCGCGTACGGCGGCCGAGCCGCCGCTCTTTCTGCTCGGCACGTTTCGATACGGAGACGGCGCGCCGGTCGTGCTCGTCAAGGCGGAGCGCTGCTACGCGCAGTTCGCGGGACGCGCGAGCGCGGCGACGTTCCGGCTTTTTCCGCCGACGGGGCGCGGGCCGCGGAGCCTTGCGAGCTTCGAGCTCGGCGACGCTCCCGCCGTGCGGTGGTCACCGCGCGAGCCACCCGTCGACGGAGAGCTGTTCGATTTCGACGGCGGCTACGGCAACCTGGCAGACTTTTCGCGCCTGTCCATTGCGACGGCCTCCGCGAACGCCGAGCTCCGCGTCGTGCGCGAGTCCGAAGGCACGCTGCGTTCGCCCGTGGCCCTGGGCGCGCGCGTGTTCTGGCTCGAGTGGGACGGCGCGCGCGGCGGCGTCGCGCTCCTCGAGCCGGGGCAGGCGCCGCTGACGCTCGTTTCGCGCGAGGCTTACCCCGTGCGCCTCGCCGTGAGCGACGAGCGCATCGTTTGGCTCGCGGCGACCGGTGCGGGCGCCGCCGAAGGTCGCTACGATTCGGCGCGGCTCTACGGCTGCGCCTTCGCGGCCGGGGGGCGAACGTGCGTCGTCAACGACGAGCTCGAGCTTTCGGTGCAGGGCTCGACCGGGCCCTTGTTGACGTTCGGGACGAACGCCGCGTTCACCGGTTGTTCCTCGGAGCGCTGCGACGTCTACGTGATCGACCTCGCCGCGGGCGCTGTCCGCCGGGTACTCGGGGAGTCGGGCCTGGAGCTCCGTGTGCTCGGACTCACGCGGAGCGAGCTGCTCGTCGCGGTGCAGACCGGCGCGACGCGCGGCAGCGCCGATTTCGACCGCCTGCGAAGCTACGAGCTCGCGCGCTTCGCGGACTTCTCGACGCGCGTGCGCTGAGCAGAACCTCGATGAATCGAGCGTATCGGCGCGCTCAAACGCGCCCGAGCGCGTCCGCAAATCGATCCAGGTCTTCGCGCCGGTGCTTCTCGGTCACGGCGATGAGCAGGCAATCGGCGAGGGACGCATCGGCGCGGCCGAGATCGTAGCCCGCGACGATGCCCTCCGCTTCGAGCGTTTCGCACACGCGCGCGGCGCTGCCCCCGCGCACGCGCAGGGCGAATTCGTTGAACGAGGGCGCCTCGGAAAACGCGAGGGAATAGCCCGCGAGCTCGCGGACGCGGCCAGCGAGGTACTTCGTCTTGGCGTGGCAGCGCTCGGCGACCTCGACGAACCCGCGCTTGCCGAGGAGGCTCGCGCGGATGGTGAGCGAGAGCGCGAGCAGGCCCTGGTTCGTGCAGATGTTGCTGGTCGCGCGCTCGCGGCGAATGTGCTGCTCGCGGGTCGAAAGCGTGAGCACGTAGCCGCGCTCACCGCGGGAATCGACCGTCTCGCCGCAGACGCGGCCGGGCAATTGCTGCAGGTAGTTGCGGTCACCGTGGCAGGCGAAGAGGCCGACGCCGGGACCGCCGAGCTGCGGCGGGCAGGCGAGGGGCTGCCCTTCGCCGACGGCGATGTCGGCGCCCTGCGCGCCGGGCGATTCCGCGACGGCGAGCGCGTAGGGCTCGCTCGTGGCGACGACGAGCAAGGCGCCGCGCGAATGGGCGAGCTCGGCGAGCGGCGCGAGCTCGGTGAGGCCGCCGAAGAAGCTCGGGTAGCCGACGACGAGCGCGGCGGTATTCCCGTCGAGCGCCCGTTCGAGAGCGGCGCGATCGGCGCAGCCGTTTTCGCCCACGTGGGCTTCGACATACGCTTGGTCCGAGCGGCCGCCGAGGTACGTCTTCGTCGTCAGCCGGTAGTCGGGATGGACGCAGCGGCTCGCGACGATGCGCCCGCGCTTCGTGAGCCGGCACGCCATGAGCGCCGCTTCGGCCGTCGCGCTCGCGCCGTCGTAGAGGCTCGCGTTCGCGAGCGGCAGGCCGAAGAGCTCGCTCACGATCGTCTGGAATTCGAAGATGGCCTGCAGCGTGCCCTGCGCGACCTCGGGCTGGTACGGCGTGTAAGCCGTGTAAAACTCGCTGCGCAAGAGCAGCTGGTCGACGGCGGGAGGAATGTGGTGGTCGTACATTCCCGCGCCCAGGAACGACAACATGGTCGCTCCGGTGTTCTTCGCGGCGATGGCCTTCAGGTGGCGCATCAGCGCAGGCTCGTCGAGCGACGGCGGAACCGCGAGCGCACCGCGGAAGCGCACGCTTTCCGGAATCGTCTCGAAGAGCTCGTCGACCGAACCCTTGCCGATGACCGCGAGCATCGCGGCGATTTCTTCGGGAGTGTGCGGGAGGTAACGCATGAGCTTCGGGAAAACTGGTCTCAGTGCGCCGAAGCGACGAGGTGGTTCTTGTAGGCGGAGGCGTCGAGCAGCGCGCCGCCCTCTTCGCCGAGCTTGCTCGGCCGGATGGCGATCATCCAGCCTTTGCCCCAGGGGTCCTCGTTGACGAGCTCCGGCTTGGACTCGAGCTCGGCGTTCAAGCGCGTGACGACGCCGCTCACCGGAGCAAAGAGATCGCTCAGCGTCTTGACGCTTTCGATGGTGCCGAAGGGCTTGCCGATTTCGACGCTGTCGCCCGGCTTCACGTCGAGCCCGACGAGCGTCACGTCACCGAGCTGATCGACGGCGAATGCCGTGATGCCGATCACGAGCTCGTCGTTTTCGGCGAGGGCCCATTCGTGTTCCTTCGTGTACTTGCGATCGTCCTTGGTTTCGGTGGCTGAGCTCATCGGGGGTCCTGGGTGCGAAGGGGAAGAAGGTGCGAAAATGACGGAGTCGCCTCACGCGGCGCGCGGGCGCTTGTAAAATGGCGTCGCGACGACGACCGCTTCGATCGCCTTGCCGCGACAATCGACGGCGATGGTCGTGCCGACGGCGGAGAGCACGTTCGGGACGTACCCGAGCCCGATGTTCTTGCCGAGCGTCGGAGAAGGTGAGCCCGACGTGCAGACGCCGACCTTCGTACCGTTGGAGTCGAGCAGCGGGTAGCCGTGGCGGGCGATGCCGCGGCCGAGCATCTCGAAGCCCACGAGCTTTCGCGACGGTCCCTGCGCCTTCACGCGAGCGATGGCTTCCCGCCCCACGAACGCCGGCTTGTCGAGCTTCACGGTCCAGCCGAGCCCCGCCTCGATGGGATCGGTGGTCTCGTCGATGTCGTTGCCGTAGAGCGCGAGGCGCGCCTCGAGGCGCAGCGTGTCGCGCGCGCCGAGCCCGATGGGCTCGACGCCGAACGCGCGACCGGCGTCGAGGAGCGCGCGAAACAGCGGGCGCGCGCCCGAGTTCGCGACGAAGAGCTCGACGCCGTCCTCTCCCGTGTAGCCGGTGCGCGCGATCGTGCAGGCGACGCCCGCCACCTGAGCTTCGCGAAATCGAAAGCCTGGAAGCTCGCGCGCCACGTCGAACGAAGCGCCCGCCGCCGCCAGCACCTCGAGCGCACGCGGACCCTGGAGGGCGAGCAACGCCGTATCGTCGCTGGCGTCGCGGAAACGACAGCGTCCTGCGGTGCCGGCGCTAAATACCGCCGCCATCTTCTCGTGGTTCGACGCGTTGCAAACGACGAGCACGCTTTCGGGGCTCCGGCGATAGACGATGAGGTCGTCGAGGATCGTTCCGCGTTCGTTGCAGCAGCAGGTGTACATTGCCTGCCCGTCGCTCACGCGTTCGAGGTCGTTCGTGACGAGCTCGTTGACGGCCTGTACGGCGCCTTGCCCTTCGAGCTCGAGCTCGCCCATGTGCGATACGTCGAAGATTCCGGCGCGTTCGCGCACCGCGCGGTGTTCGTCGACGATGCCCTTGTACTGAATCGGCATCTCGTACCCCGCGAAGGGCACGAGGCGCGCGCCGAGGGCCTTGTGCTCGTCGAAGAGAGGGGTTTTCAGCATGGTGGGTTCGGGTGC
>DASUTR010000460.1:0-7957 GCA_036374535.1 Polyangiaceae bacterium | reverse complement strand
TCCCGTCTTTCCGCAAAGCGCTTCACACGTGGCATCGTACGACAGGCCACTGCGCATTCGACACGCCGTTGGCGCACCGCTCGGATGCGCCCCACGGTCGCTAATTTTTTGCATTCGGCCGGTGCGCCGCTGCTACTCGCGCAACATCACTGGTTCAGATAGACATTTGTGAGCGCCGGTCCGCCGGCACACGATTGGTTGAATTCCAGTGTCAGTTGCTTGCCGCTCAAGATGGCTGATTGCGCAAGGCTGAACCACGCTTTACGCGTGTCCGCGTCCGCAGTCGGACACGACGCATGGGAGCCGAATGCATAGCGAAAGACGCCGCCGCAGAGAATCTGCACAGTTCCCCCGCTGCTAGGATGCCATGCGACTTTGCTGACATTGCACGTCGTACTCTGCTGCGCTTCGGCGACCCCGCTGGCAGTGCTAACCGCCGCGCCGAGACCCAGGCAGAGCACGATTCCAATACTTCGCAGTTTCATCGATTCCTCCATCTAATTTGGCCGTTGCCGCACGTGGCAACTTTCGGAACGCGCCCGCTGGCGAGCAGGCGCACATCGAAGCGACGAGCGGCATGCTCGCCACCCCTTTGCGTTTTCCAACGCAGTTCGACACTCGCTCATGGGTCTGAGCAAGACACGTGCCTGGACGCCTCGGCCGTGATTCGCCGCAGTAAGCCTGCTTGGCAGCGCTCAGCTACGCTCTACCGTGCGTGTCACACGCGGAAGGCGTGCACGCGCACGCAATCCGCCCGGTGTTCGCTCGACCGCGGCGGGCGACCCCACGTCGTGTGAGGGTGCGGGCGCGCCCGCTGCAGGTTCACCAAGCGGGCCGAGCCGTTACTTCCTCGACCACTCGGTCACGCTGTCGACGAGGATGTGGCCCCACCCGCCGGTTTCGCCGTCGACGATCTCGAGGCGACCTCGCTTGCCACGCAGATCCGCGACGTTCCAGACGCGCCGCCCGAGGGCGTCCGAATTGCAGCCGGTTGCTCGACGCACGACCTCGTCATCGACCACCAAGGCGACGTGCAGGCTTCGAGCGTTGAAGCCGCCGCCGACCTGGAGCGTGATGGCCTCTCCCTCGACGGGGAACTCCGGGGAAACGAGCCGTCCCTGGGCGCGGTCGAATTCTTTCGCGGTAAACGAGTTCGCGAAGGGTCCCGTTTCGCCGTAGACGAAGCCTTGATCGGGCACGATGCCGGTCGTGGGGAAATGCGCGAACGCGAGGCCGTTGGCCTTCCAGCCTTCCTGGCCGGTCAAGCCGAACAGGGGCTTTGCCCGAAAGACGTCGGGGCCAGCGTGGAGCGCAAGCTCGGCCGCGTCGCCGAGGGCCGGGTACTGCGCCTTGACGCGCTCGAGCACGCGAGCGCGACGAGCCGGGTCCGGTGTGTGACGAAAGTAAAACTCGTCCATGAACCAGAGGTCGCAGGCCGCGCGGTACTCGTCGGCGCCGGGGTCGGACGGGGTGTACGCATCGAGGTAACGCTCGATGCGCGGCAAGCGGATGCCCTTGGTCTGTCGCATCTTTTCCACGAACTTCGGCCGGAAGCCGGACATGAAGTAGTCGGTGCTTCCCGCGCGCATCACGGTCAGGCTCGTGTAGGGCTCGGGGAAGATCGGGTCGTCGGAGAGATCGACCTGGTGAATCAGGAGGAACGGCGCGCGCGCGATTTTCTCGTGCCCGGGCCGCGCGCGCGTCGCGATGGGCATGTGCGCGACCGAGCGATCCGTGAGGCCGAAGAGATCGCGAATGCGAGCAGGCGCGATGTAGCCCACGATGCCGAGGTTGCCGATGCCCAGGAGCGCGTCGACTCGGGGGAGCACGAAGCGGTTGAGATCGTTGGCGCGGCTCCGATAAAACTCGTTGACCCCGTCGAGGGTGGGCTTCGTCGCGCGGAAGAACGAGCCCTCGTCGGAGACGTGAAAGTACTTCTCGCCGTCGCGGATCACGCGCACCGGCACCGCGCCGAGGAGCAGGCCCCATAACGCAACGAGCCCGAGCGGCCGCACCCAACGACGGCGGGCCGCGAAGAGGTCGCGCGCCGTGCATTCCGCGAAGAGGAACACGAGGGGCAGGACCGGAACGAACAGGCGACCCAGCATGAAATCGCCGCCGATCTTGGCGACGTAGGTGCAGAACAGCGGGAGCGCGACGAGGACGTAACGCGCCTCGACCCGGGACCAGCGCCGGGCTGCACCATAGAGCGAAAGCGGCAGCGCGACGAACGCGCCCGAGGCAAAGAGCGTGATCAGGAGATAGCGACCGCCCTGCTTGAAGTACGCCTCACCGCCGGACTTCGCGTAGTACGTATTCGGATAGAAGTCGCCGTAGTACGCCCAACGTGCGAGGTAATAAGGGACGAAGACCGCGACCAGAGGCAGCGCGAACCGGACGAGCCGAGCGCGCCGTGACGGGTCCTTCCACCACTGAAGCGGCTCGCGGAACGTGACGCGCTCGAGCAAGAGCGCGATGCCCATCGCCCCGTACAAAAGAATGTGATCGGGGTGGCTGAGGGCCGCTCCGATCCCCGAAAGCCCCGCGAGACCCCAGCGTCCCGTCGAGGCGAACGCCAGCATGCCGAGGGCGAGAGCGGCGGCGAACATGGTTTCGAGCCCGGAGGTCGCGAAACTCGCCATGACGTAGCTCGCGGCGGTGACGACGGCGGCCGCCGAGACGACGACCGGTGATTCGGGTGGCGCGAGGCGCGCCGCAAGCCAAGTGACGAGAACGACGACCGCCGCGAACGCCGCAAGCGACAGGATCGTCGAGAGCATCAGGGGACTGATGCCCGCGGCGGTGCCGGCGCCGAGCAGCACGGTCCAGAGGAAATTCGTGTAACCCTCGACGCGCTCGCCCGGATTGTAGACGAGCCCGTGTCCTTCGGCGAGGTTACGCGCGTAACGGAACGAGATGAAGGCGTCGTCCCCGAACCAAAGCCAGTGATAGCCCCATATGACCGCCCCCACGGCAAGCGGCGCGACGAGGAGCAGTCGCAGTCGCGAGACGAGCTCGGGACGCGAACGCAAGAAGTACGGAGCGGCAAGAACGACGGCAGCTCCCGTCAGCCAGGCCCAGGGGGCGACTTCCTGAATCCCCTGAGCGTACCGTTCGGCAAGCTCGCTGAGCAGATTCTTCGGGCCGGACATGCTCGATCTGGTCACCGTTCGGGTACCATCGAAGCGGCGCCGGATACAGTACTTCCGAGGTGGACCAGCCGTGTCGGGAAGAGCTATGGGCGCGCGGCGGTTGCCGGGAGCACCCCGAGTGTGCGCAAGACCCGCTCGGTCACGCGACGGCGAACGGGCACGATGTCCACGTCTTTTGCGCGTTCGGTGACGAGCGTCGCGAAGTAGACGCTGCGCTCGTCGAGCGCGACGAACCCCACGAACCAGCCGATCTCGGCGTCGGCTTCCGGCGGGCCCGAGAGCCCGGTTTTCCCGTAGAGGACGTAGGACTCGCCCACGTCGAGGGCGATCACGTCTTTTACGATATCGAGCGTTCGCGGCGAGATGGGCAGCTTGCCCGTGTCGAGCCGGCGCAGGAAATCGAGCTGTTCGACGGCGCTCACGCGCAACTTGCCCGCAATCCAGAAGAGGTCTGCCGGTCCGGAGGCGTCGCGATTGCCGTAGTCGAGTCGCTGAACCCATTCCTGCTCGCGCTCGGGGCCGATGCTGCGCGCGAGCTGGCGAAAACACGGCAAGCACGAGACCTGCATGGCGGTGCGCAGGGTGTGATCGCGATTCCATTCCTCGATTTTCGAATACTCGCCGTCCCAGGGCATGGGGCTGTCGGGGCTCTCGAGCAGGCCGAGCTCGAGCGCGATCGCGGCGTGCGGGACCTTGAACGTCGACGCCGGGCGAAAGGGTCGCCGGGCAAGCTCCGGGTCGCTCGCGAAGAGCTCGCCCGATGCGCTGTCGAAGAGCGCGATGCCGCCTTTCACCCGTTCTTCGTCGAAAGCCGCGCCGAGCTCCGGACGCGCCCGAACCGCGAGCTCGACCAAACGCGCGTCCGCTCGCGGCGCCGTCGTCGCCGGCGTGCTCGCCGCCGAGGCTCGGGGAGGCTCGGGCGCTCGAACTCCGGGCCCTTGCGGCTTCGGGCCGCAGGCCGCCACGAGGAAGGCCAGCGAAAGCCAGGCGAGCACCGAACGGCTCGTGCTTGCGAAGGGCCGCATGGTTAGTCGAACGGCAGGCGCGCCAGAAAGGGCCTGAGGTCCTGCATCAGCATCTCGGCGGGGACGCCCCCTTGTTGGGCGAGCGCCGCGGCGATGTCGGTGAGCGAGCGCTGACCGTCGATCATCGAAAGAATGCCCACGGTGAGGATGGACGTGCGCTGGAGCCCGGCGAACGCCGAGCCGACGGGGATGGGCAAACGCGTGTCCGAGAGCCAGGGCGCGAAGAGCGGACGCACGCCGAGAGCCGCCGCCTCACGCGTCTTCTCGGCGGCGAACACGAACACGCGATCGGTACGGTGGGCACCACTGTGGGGCGAGTGGAAGTACGGCACGTCTTCGAAGAAGTGCGCGCCGAGCTCGAAGCCCGACTTGGCGACCACCTCGTGCACTTCCTCGATGCTGTAGAGGCGTGCGAGCTCCCCGCGGAAACGCAGTGGTCCGAAGTTGAGCCAGACTCCGCCCGGCCGAAGCGCTCGATTCACGGCGGCCGCCGTTTCGTGGACGTCCGCGGCGACGGCGTCGATGAACCACGGTGTGATCACCGTATCGAGCGAGCCCGGAACGAGCGGGGGCCGGAGCGCGTCGGCGAACGCGAGCACGGTGCCGTCGGGTTTCGGAAACGGCCGTTTCAGTCGATGGCGATACGCCGTGTCATTCGCCGAATGCGGCGCGAGCGGATACTCGTGGAGCTCGAGCTCTTCTCCGCGCAGCAGACGAGCCGTGACGAGCAGCGGCAGGGGGTGAATGTCGAAGCCGTAAGTCCGCTCCGCGCCGAGCTCGCGCTGGACGTCGAGCGCGAGCCGCCCCGTGCCCACGCCGTACACGGCCGTCCTTCCGAGCTTCTCGGGAGCGACACGGCGAAGGAGCTCGACGGCCGCCGCCGCTTCGGATTGCCCCCACACGAAGTCGCGAAAGAGATGCTCGCAGTACTCGATGACGGGAGTGTCGCCTGCGCGCGGATCCGCTCCCGGGAGAAGTCTCGGCATTCCGGCAGGAGTGCTCGGCAGGAGCTCGCGGAAGAGCTCGATGAACGTCTGGCGGTCGCTCGCCACGGCGTCGTGAACGTGGCGGATGCGGGCGCGCGTCTTGTCGAGTAGGTCCGGTGCGTTCGCGTCCTTTACGAGCGTGGTGAGACGCTGCGCGATGGCTTCGAGGTAGTCGTCGAGGCGCGCCTTCCAGAGCCCGCGCCAGAGCGGCGGATCCTCGATCAAGCAGGGCACGCCGCTCACGACGGGATAGGCGGTGCCGCACGCCGGGCAGAGCAACGCTTCGGTCGCGTCGCCGAGGGCGCCGTGACAGCGCGGACAGGCGAAGTCGGGCATGGACCCGCTTGGTTCCGTCACGAAGAAGTGCCCGGCAGCGCCGCGGCTTCGCCTTCGAACCGATCGAGCTCGCTGTCGCTGAACTCGCGCTCGCCGAGGAACGCGATGCCGACGACGGCGCGCACGTCGCCGCTCGCGTCGCGAACCGGAATGGCGAGTGCGGCCTGCGCATCCACGGCTTTCGCTCCGGGTCTCACGTCGCCCGAGGCGTCGGTCTTCAGATTGCAGACGGCGACGGCGCGCTTTCGTTCCCAGGCGAGGCCGGCCATGCCTTTGCCCTTCGGAACGCTTTCGGTCGCGCGCGCGACGGGCGGCGGAATGTTCACGGCTGCCCGCAAGAGAAGCGCTTGCTCGGCTCGAACGTGGACGGTGCCCGCGATCCCGCCGTGTGCCTCGAGAAACGTGCGAAGCCAGGTCTCGAGCGCCGGATCCGTCGCCATCGGGTCGGGCGACGGTAGCATGCTAGCTTGCCCGTTCAAGGCTAGGCTCCCACTTCGGTCCGCATGCTCCCGAAGGATTTTCGGCCCAGCGAGCTCCACGAGCAGCGCTTCGCCGTCGAGTTCGACTATCCGGTCGTCTTCGGCCGGCGCTTGCTCGACGAGGGCGATCCGACTCTCGCGTGGGCGATCGCGCGGCGCGAACCCGAGCGCCGGCACCCGGTGTTCGTCGTCCTCGACCGCGGCCTTCTCGAAGCCCGTCCGGAGCTCGCGTCCGAGCTCGAAGCTTACGTCCAGGCTCACCGCGAGGCGCTCGAGCTCCGTGCCCCGCCGTACGTCGTGCCGGGCGGCGAAGCTTCCAAGAACGATCCCGAGCTCGTTTCCAAGCTGCTCGGAGCGTACGTGACCGCAAAGCTCGATCGGCAAGCCTCGGTGATCGTAGTCGGGGGCGGCGCCGTGCTCGACGCCGCGGGCTACGCCGCGTCGCTCGTCCACCGCGGTGTGCGCGCGGTCCGCTTGCCGTCGACGGTCCTCTCGCAGTGCGACGGCGGCGTGGGCGTCAAGAACGGCGTGAACGCGCACGCCACGAAGAATCTCTTCGGCACCTTCGCGCCGCCCCACGCGGTGGTGAACGATCTCGACCTTCTTCGCACGCTGCCGCTCCGCGACGCGCGCGCGGGCATGGCGGAAGCCGTGAAAGTGGCGCTGATCCGCGACGGCGACTTCTTCGCTTGGATCGAAGCGAACGCCGACGCCCTCGGTCGCGCCGAGGCGGAGCCGCTCGGCGCGCTCGTCCGGCGCTGCGCCGCGCTGCACCTCGGGCACATCGCGCGGGGCGGCGACCCGTTCGAGATGGGTAGCGCGCGACCGCTCGACTACGGACACTGGGCGGCGCACAAGCTCGAGGTCATGACCGGCCACGAGCTCCGGCACGGCGAGGCGGTCGCCATCGGCATGCTGCTCGACGCGCGTTACGCCGAGCGCGTCGGCCTGTTGCCGGCGCCGGAGCTCGAGCGGCTCTCGTCGCTGCTCGCGCGCCTCGGCTTGCCGGCGCACCACCCCGCGCTCGCGCGAAGCGACCGGGGGAAGCTCGCCGTCCTCGCAGGCCTCGAGGATTTTCGCGAGCACCTCGGAGGCTCGCTCACCATCACGCTGCTCGAGCGCATCGGGCGCGGGCGTGAGGTCACGTCGCTCGACGAAGGCGTCGTCGCCGACGCTGTCGCCTGGCTCGGCGAGCGCGGGGGACGGGCGTGAAGCTCGAGACGCCCGCCGGGGCGCACCTCACGTACTGCACGAACATCCACCCCGGCGAATCGTGGGCCGACGTGCGGGAAGCCCTGCGCACTCACGTCGTTTGCGTCAAGCGGCGCGTGTCGCCGAGCGCGCCGTTCGGCGTCGGCCTACGGCTCTCGGCGCGCGCCGCAGAGGAGCTCGCGACCACGCCGGGCGCACTCGCCGAAGCGCGCGCCGAGCTCGACGCCGCGGGGCTCTACGTGTTCACGCTGAACGGTTTTCCGTACGGCGAGTTTCACGGCACGCGCGTGAAAGAGCGAGTCTATCGTCCCGATTGGCTCGAGGACGCGCGCATCGACTACACGGGCTCGCTCGCCCGGGTGCTCGCCGCCCTCTTGCCGGCGGATACGCCGGGCAGCATCAGCACCGTGCCGGGCTGTTTCGCCGAGCGCGCCGAGCGGGGCGCAGCGCGCGCCGTCGCGCACAACGTCGCGCGCGCCGCGGCCGAGCTCGCGACGCTCGAGCGCGAAACGGGCGTGACCATCGCGCTCGCGCTCGAGCCGGAGCCCGCGTGTCTTCTCGAGACCACCGACGACGCGCTCGCTTTCTTCGAGCGGGAGCTCTTCTCTCGCGACGTGCTCGAAGCGTTCGCCGAGCGGCTCGGCGCGGACGCCTCGCGCGTCGAGCCCGTGCTGCGGCGTCACGTCGGCGTCTGCCTCGACGCGTGTCATGCCTCCGTCGAGTTCGAGCGGCCGCTCATGGCCCTGCAGAAGCTGTCCTCGGCGGGG
>DASUTR010000459.1:0-14609 GCA_036374535.1 Polyangiaceae bacterium | reverse complement strand
CCTGCGCCCGTGAGCCCTGACCGAGCCCATAGGCGGGCGAGCGCGTAACGGGGCGGAAATGCACTGAATTGCCCGTGCGCTTCCGGAAACTCGGGGGACTCCCCCGCGACGCCGTTCGTCGTGACTCATGGGACATGGGCGGCGCCGTCCGCCTCACGACGAGATCGAAAGGAGTCCAAGCGATGTACGCAATGGTCCACGAGCCCACACTCGAATCGATCATGAGATCGCCCATTCAAGCCGTCGGCGCCGATACGTCGGTCATCGACGCTCTTCTACTCTGCGAAACGCGCGGCGTTCACCACATGCCCCTGATGGACGGCACGACACTGCTCGGGGTCGTCTGCGCGTGCGACCTCGAGGACGTCGCACTCGAAGCGCCTGTACGCTGCGCCCTTTACCACCCACCGATCACCCTCGACGTGACCGCCCCCATCGGCGACGCGCTGCGCTGTATGAGCCAGGAAATCGCGGGCTCGGTGCTCGTCACGCGGGGGGGTCACCCGGTCGGCATCGTCACGCGCGAAGACGCCCTCGCCGCCGCGAACGACGCCGTCGCCGACTTCCACTGCGAAGCGTGCGGCGCCCGCACGCACCTGAAGCACGGCGTGCGGGGCCTCTTGTGCCTCGACTGCCGTAACTGCTCGTACCCGGCGGGACCCGACGACGAGCTCGGGGGCAGCGAGTAACCCACCGGCAAGGGTTTACGGCGCGCCCTCACGTGATGAGGGCGATCCAGCACGTAGGCGCGGTACGCGCGAGCACATGGTCTCGCTCACCCGAACCATGCTCGGCGTTGTTCGTGTGCTCGGGAATCGCGTCGAGCCCGAGTGCGTTGCCCAGGGAACAGAAGTCATCATTGGGCCCGAGACGAGCGGCTAACCGATCGGTCGGCGAACGAGCGGGCGGCGGTCGACGGGGCCGTCGAAGGCCGGGCGTTGCATGCGTCCGAGGGGGCTCGCGCGCGCGCCAGCAAACGCTTTCGGAACTCGCATTTCGAGCTCATCGGAGGCCGCGAGGCCCAGGGCGGCGAGGCCCTGTACGACGGGCTCCAGCAGCGCAACCGGGTCGTCGCAAGGGGTGATGGCGAGGTTGCGTCCCACCGGGGCGACGACGAGGCGACCCCCGGGGGTCGTGGCGACGAAGCCGGGTCCGGCGCGCCGAACGGACCCCGCGACGGTCAGGGTGTCGCGAAATCGTGTCACGTCGGCGGCTTCGTCGGAGGCGAGGAGCCCGAGCGGCACGCGTTCGGCTAGCGTGGCGAGCTCCGCGGCGACGAGCGAGCCGAACGCATGCGCTTCCTCGGGGGATCCGACGAACGCGACGGCCCGGGGACTCAGACAACCGCGCTGATCGAAGGGGATCACGTCGAGCGCGAGCGCGCGCGCCGCGACGGGCGTCGCGTGCGCGGCGTCGATCACGGCGACGCCGACGCCCGAGCCGTGCGGGTGAAATGCCACGCCGGGCGGCAGCGTCGCGCGCACGGCGTGCAGCGTTTCGTCGGAGCCGTACGCCCACAGGGCGTCCCCGGACGCGGGCGCGAGTTCGGCGACCACGTCGAAGAGCCCGGGAGCGGCGCCTGCGAGCAAGCGAGCGAACGCGGGCTCGCGGCGCGAGGGCCGAACCCGAACGTGCTCCGACGCCGCGAGCGCGAGCGCGACTGCTCGATGAGCGGCGACGAAGATGTTCGCCGAGAGTAAGACGTGAGCCGCGGGCACGGATACGGCACGGGCGCAGATTTCCGCGACTTCGGCGTCCGTAACACGCGTTTCGAGGCACTCGGCGAGCGCGAGCTCGACACCTTCCGGCGAAAGGCCGGTGGAGGCGACGAGCTCTCGCCGCGCTCGGCGTCCGAGCTCACTCGTTGCGTCCGCGAGCAGCGCGGCTCCGTCGACGAGGGCGCGAACCCGTCGCTCGGCTGCGCGCGTCGCCGCAACGCTCACGCGAGCAACGTCTCCAGCGCGAGCGAGCAGCCGCGCGGCTCGGCGCCCGAGCGCCGCCCCAAAAGCTCGATTCCGCCCGCCGCCCGGCGCACGAGGTCGTCGGTTTGAACGGCGACGGCCGAGTCGACGTTGGCGAGATCGACGAAACGCGCGATCCCGATTTCTCCGGCGGCGACCGGCTCGAGCGTCACGGCGTCGACGGGGACGACGCGTAACCAAGGGGGTTCGAGAAAGACGTCCGGGGGACCAGATAGCGCGGCACCCGGCAACGTACCCTCGTAAAGCTGACTCGAGAGCTCGGTCATGCCGTATTCGCCGACGACTGCAGCCGGCGAAATACCGAACGCACGCGCGACGCCGTCCCGGAGCTCGCCCTTTTCGACCTCCCGCGAGCGCCCCTTGAAACCGCCGGTCACCATGACGGCGCTGCCCTCGGGCGCTCCGAGCTCGTCTCCGGCGAGCGCGTCGAGCAGCGCGACCAAGGCGAAAGCCGTCGCGAGCACGACGAGCGGCGTTGCCGAATCGCGCGCGAGGCGCGCGCTTTCGCGGAGCGCCCGCGTGTCGACGCGGCCGTCACGGACGAGCCAGCGCCCGGCATGGCCGTCCCAAGCACGCGCGAAGAGTCGCATCATGAAGGCCAGCGACGAGGCATTGCGCGAGTCGGGCTCGGGCGCGAGACAGGCCACGACGGCCCGCCCGTGCGTGCTCCGGAGCGCGAGGGTTCCGTACGCGAGCGCGAGCGCCGCGTACGTATCGGTCGTGCGGAACGGGTGAACACCGGGCGCCGAACCCGTGGTGCCGCTGGTTTCGAAGCGGGCTGCGTCGAGCTCGGCGGGGTGCGCGGCGACGCGGCCCAGGCGAAACGCCGCGACGGGGACGGCTGGAATTCGAGCGACCGAATCGAGCCGGCCCCCGTGGCGCTCGACCAAGCGCGCGTATCCCGGCGAGGAGGCGGCCTGAAAACGCGCGATGTCGAGCGCGAGCGAATCGAACGAGTCGCTCCCCTCGCCCGCGGCGAAGCGGCGAACACGGGCGTGGAGAGAAGCGGAGGGCTCGTCGGCCGGCACGGGCCCGAGCGTGACCTCGAGCCCGTGAGCCGGCAAGTGCTCAGCGGCGCGACAGGAACAGGCGCAGCACGTACCAGAACATCAGCGCGACGGACGCGAAGAGCTGGAGCGATGCGGCGACGTAGCGGTCCTCGGGGTAGTGGTGGAGAACGTTCGAGGTGTCGTAGAGGATGGCGCCGCCCGCGAAAGCGATCATGGCGACGCTGAACCAGGTGCCGAGCTCGAAGCCGAACACCACCCCGCCGACGATGGCGAGCAAAGCGCAGATGCCGCCCCACTTCAGGAGCGCACCCATGAACGAGAAGTCTTTGCGCGTCACGAAAACGACGGCCGTGAGACCCGCGAAGCCGAGGATCGTGACGAGCCCGGCGCTCGGGATGGCGCCGGGCGCGTTCAGCTCGGCGATGACGAGCAGCGGCACGAAAAGGATGGCCTGGGCGACCACGTACCCTCCGAGCGCAAGGTACTGACCGGACGCGCTCGTCGATTGGTGCGCGACGCGCGTCGCTCCCCAGCTCACGAGCATGAACCCGCCGAGCACGAGCAACCAGCTCGTGCCGAGCATGGCCTTGGCCATCGGGTAGGCGACGCCGGACTTGAAGAGCAAGAACTCGATCGCCGTGAACGCGACGATGGCGCCGAAGAGATGGTTGTAGGTGCGCGTGATGAATCGCGCCCGCACGTCGACGGATGCTTCGCCGACGGATTGAAGGCCCTGGTAGTTCGGAAGTTCCTCGGACATCGTCGCTCCTCCTGGAAGCGTCATTCTAACGAACCGGACGACCGGCACAACGGCGGCCCCTTGCCGCGCTTCCTGCGCGACGAGCGAGCGCGAGCACACACCGCCGGCCGACCGGCTCGCTCCCGAGCGCACGGCTCGCTTCGCGAGGAGCATTTCGCCCCGACATCGAGTCTCGAGGCGCATGGTGATCTTTTCGAGTTCGGAACTCGAGAGGTCGATTTGTGATCAGTGTGGGTGACTGTGGGTCACTATGCTCGGGCCTGCGTTGGTGTGCGGTCGTGGGTGTCGCAGGCAGCCCGGACAACGTATTCGAAAACAAACCGAGGGTTACGTCATGACGATGAATTCGCGCTTTGGCCTCTGGATCTTTGCACTCTCCATCTCTCCCCTCATGTTCGCCGCATGCGGTGACGACGGTGACGATGACGACGACGACGGCGGGACGGGAGGAAAAGGCGGCACCTCCATGACCGGCGGGACGGCCGGTGAGGGCGGCGGCAGCGGCAGGGGCGGAACCTCGGGCCAGGGCGGAACGGCCGGCAGAGGCGGCACCTCGGGCGCGAGCGGCAGTGCGGGCACCGCAGGCCCCGGTGGCGAAGGCGGGCTCGGTGGCGCAGGCGGAGAGGGCGGCGGAGGCGGCAGCGGCGCCGTGGATCCCGGCGCACGGATCATCAACATGAATCCGCCTCACTTTTTCCCGGAGGGCGTCGCACTCGATCGCGACGGCAACTTCTACCTCGGCAGCATGTACCTCGGCCTCATCTACAAGGCGAACGCCGAGAGCGACGAGGCGGTGCCGTTCATTCACGCGGGCACGAACGATCTCGTGTCGGTGCTCGGCATGTACGCCGAGGACGGCGACGGCAGCGACGCGAACCCCGGCACGCTGTGGGTGTGCTCGTCCGACGCGGGCAACGGCTCGCGCGCTGGCACGGCGCCCGTGGCGCTCAAAGCGTTCAACTTGAAGACGGGCGCGCCGACCGGTAGCTGGCCCTGGCCCGCGCCGACGCCGGCCGATCCGAACGTGTCCGTCAACGGGTTCTGCAACGACATCACCGTCGACGCGGAGGGCAACGTGTACGCGACCGACTCGTGGTACCCGCGCATCCTGCGCCTCCCGAAGACGGGCCGGACGAGCACGACGCCGCTCGAAATCTGGAAGACGGACCCCAGGTTCGGAGAGGACATGTGGCACCTGAACGGCATCGACGTCGATCAGGCGACGCGCACCCTGTACGTCGTCGAGAATCACCCGGGCGGCCTCTTCAAGATCCCGATCAATACGGACGGCTCGGCGGGAACGGTCACCCCGATCGCCACGTCGCCGGCGCTTCGCGGACCGGACGGACTCAAGGTCATCGCGCCTAATCTGCTCGCGACGGGCGAAGGAAGCGGCGTGAGTCTCATCGAGGTCACGGGCAACACCGCGACCGTGACCGAGGTCTTCCAGGGACTCGACGGCATCGCAACGCTCGCGCTGCATCAGGCGAGCGCGTGGATCGTCGAAAATCAGGGCGACCATTTCTGGAATTCCGCAAACGCCGGTCCCAACGCCGATCCGCCATTCCGTCTCGTCGAGGTCCCGCTCGACGTGGGTGCCGGAGCGCGCATTATCGAGACGACCACGCCCCAGTTCTTCTCCGAAGGCACGACCGCGGACACGGCCGGCAATCTCTACGTCGGCAGCATGCAGCTCGGGTCGATTCACAAGGCGACCGCGAGCGCGAGCAGGACGACGCAGTTCATCGCGCCCGGAACGCAGGGACTCGTGTCGGTCATCGGCATGTACGCGCACACGGACACGAACAAGCTCTGGGTCTGCTCGTCCGATACGGACGTACCGGGTGCGCCCAACGGACCGACGACGCTGAAAGCCTTCGATCTCGACGACGGCGGCGCGGCCGGCAGCTGGGATTGGCCCGCGCCCATGGGCACGCCGCACGACGGCACGACGGCGAACGGCTTCTGCAACGACATCACGCGTGACGCAGCGGGCCGAGTTTACGCGACGGACTCCTGGTACCCGCGCATCGTTCGCCTACCGGCGAACGCGACGAGCACCGACATGCTGACGACGTGGTTCACGGACACCGCCTTCAACGCAGGCACCACGGGCGCTGCAACGCAGTGGCACCTGAACGGTATCGACGTGGACCCTGCGGGCGAGAATCTCTACATCGTCGAGAACCACCCGGGACACCTCTGGCGGCTCGGCATCCAGACGAACGGCAACCCCGGCACGCTGACCGAGATCACGACGTCGCGACCGCTCCGGAACCCCGACGGCCTCAAGGTCGTCAACGCGACGACGCTCGCGGTCGCCGAAGGCAGCGGCATGGCGCTCATCACGCTCAGCGGTAACACCGGTCAGGTGCGCACCGTCAGCACGGGCTTCGACGGCATCGCGACGTTCGCCCTCCTGGGCGGCGCGGCGTGGCTCGTCGAAAACCAGGCCGACCATTTCTGGGGAGCCTCCGGACCGCAGGGTCCCACGGCCAACAAGCCGTTCCGGCTGATCGAAACGCCGCTCGCTCTGCCGCAATAGAAAGCGTTCGACGACGAACGGCCGTGAGCACGTGGCTCGCGGCGGCGAAACGAACCCTCGCCGTCGTGAGACGCGTGCTCACACCGGTTCGACGAGCGCGTCGGACAAGGACGGTCGCCCGAGGGCTTCGGCCAAACGGTAAGCCTGGTTTCCGGCGGCCTCGTACGCATCGATGAGATCCAAGAGGTGCGCTTCGACGCGGTGCGGGCCGTCGGCGGGACCGACGACGAGCGCCGCGCCGCGGGCGCGCGCTTCGAGGCCGTTCATGATGATCTCTCTCGCGCGCGCCGCTTCGATGTCCGGCGGGGTGCGCGTTTCCACCGACTCCTTCAGGGCGACGAGCGAATCGAGCAGAGCCGCGTGCATCCTCGCGAGAATTCGCTCGTCCTCCGCGCGCGTGGCGGGCGGATCGGCCTCTGCGATGCGCTCGTCCGCGAGACGTTCGGCGTGGAACAAGAGACCTTCGAGCGCGCGGCGGAGCTGAAGGCAGGCGAGCAGCGCGCCGCCGAGCCGCTCCGTTTCCGACGAGCGATCCGGCTTCCGGAGCTCGCGGTTCAGCGCGTTTTCGAGATCGTCCCGGGCGTCGGCGAGCCGGTACTCGGCCGCGCGCCCTTCTTCGCGGCTGCAGCGCAGCCAGAGCTCCGCGATCGATTCGAGCGCCGTCGAGAGCCGGCGAATGGCCACGAGCAGTGAGGCACGGACGACCCCGGACGGATCGCCGTCACTCGCCAATCGTCTCGCCGAACGAGCCGCGGCGAAGCGTCCGAGCGCGTCGCGGATGCTCGGAATCGCCGGAAGCAAGACGAGGGCGACCGCGAGCTGCGAAAGGCCGAAAGCGAGCCCGAGATGCGGCCCCAAATTGGGCAAAAGAACGCGCCTGCCCCACGAGATCTCGGTGGCGGAACCGGCGAGCAGGCGCTCGGCGAGCGCCGTCCACAATCCGAGGCTCAACGCCACGAGCAGCGTGCTGGCCGCGCCGAGCAAGAGCTCGAGCTTCGCGAGCTCTCGCGAACGCGGGCTCGCCCGTGTCGTGACGAGAGCGGCGACGGCCGAGCCGAGCCCCGTTCCCGAGAGCACGGCCAGGCACGTCGCGAGATCCCAGTGGCCCGTGGTTTCCGCGAATCCGAGCACGAGCACGAGCACGGGAGCCGGTCCCTGCAGAGCGGCCACCAAGACGATCCCGAGCAAGACGCACAGGACCACGCCCGAGACGCTGTCGGCTCGCAGGTGGTCCACGACGGGTAGAAGCGCCGGGTGCGAGACGAACGGCTCGAAGCCCTGACGGAGCAGATGAAGGCCGAACGTCAAGAGCCCGGCACCGAGCGCCACTCCCCCGAGCGCCGTCGAACGGCGATCGCTCGCCAGGCTCATCCAGACGCCGCCGAGCGCCACGACGAGCAGACCTTCACGCGCGTCGACGAGACTGGTAAGGAGCGGCGCGGTCGAGGCTCCGAGGCCGGCGCCGAGGAACGCTGCGGCGGCCGACGACACCGAGGCGAGCTGCATCGCGACCAGTCCGCTCAGGACCCCGGCTGCGCCCGTCGTCGACTGGGCGAGCGCGCCGAGCAACACACCCGCGACGAGCGCGGCCGGGGTTCGCGCGCTGACGCGCCGGAGCAGTCGCGCGCTCGCCGGTCCGAGCGCTTCGCGGGCGCCCCGAGCGAACAGGGAGATCCCGAACACCAAAAGCGCCAGCCCGCCCACCAAATTTCTGAACGATTTTCTGAGGTTCGGAGGCTCGAGCTGAATGTCGTAGGGCTTACTCCGCTCGCGCGCGTCGGCGACACGAATCTTGATGCGCCGCGAGTTCCGGTCGGCGGGCAGCCGCACGACGAGCCCGTCGTCGCGACGGGCGAGCACCTCGAGCTCCTGTTTGCCGGCGAACGCCTTGAGCTCCGCGATATTGGTGGCGCCCGTGATGCGAACCGTCACCGCCTCGCCCGGCGCGGCGGTGGGCGGCGACACTTCGAGCACCTCGAGATCGCTCGACCGCGGCGGCGCATCGCCGTCCGTGAAGAGTCGCGACGGCTCCGAGCCGCTCGGCAGCGAACCGTACACTCCGAGCAGGAGCACCGTCAGAAGCCAGGCGACGAGCACCCGCGTTCCCCGGCGCGGACGCTCGAGCTCAGGCATGCGCGTGAACGCTTTGGACCGCGGCGACGAACTTGCTGAACTCGAGAGGAGCGACGGCGGCGCGATGAATCGCCTCGGTGAGCCACGAGGGTTCGCCGAGACGAGCCTTGACTTCGAGCACGGCTTCGTCGAGCACGGAAGCGGGTTTCCCCAGCAATCCGCGCTCGAGCGGGAGGTCGCGCGTAAAGAGATCGCCGGGCGGCGCGTAACACGCGAGCCCGAGATCGAGCGTGACACGGAGCGCGTCGTCCGGCGATTGCCAGGCGACACGGCGGTAGTTGACGACGCACGTCGCTTCGAGCGGTTCGTCGAGCTCGGCGAGGTACGCTTGGATCTCTTCGAGCTCGCTCGAGGATATCGCTTTGCGCACGGACGAGCTCGCGCGCGCGAAAAACGCCGGCACGTCCCGCTTGGGCAGACGGAAGCGGCGCTTTTCGCTGCGGCCGCCGCCCCGGCGCTTGAGCTCGAACCAGAGCCACGGGTCGTACTTCAGGATCTCGTCCGCGCGTGTCACGACTTCGGCGAGCGAAGGGTGAATGTCGTAATACTCGCGAGCCCGCACTTTCACCGAGCGCGGACCGGAAGCAGCCGCGCGGTAGTGCCGGCGCGAGGGCGTGTCGAAGTAGATGGTCGTGATGTAGTGGTGTGCTCCCGGGAGCGCGTTCGCGTTCTCGCCCGTGAAGCGGTGGAGCGGCACGTGTTCCCGCAGCGCGCGCGCAAGCCCGTCGACCCGGTCCATGGGCACGAGATACTTCGTCTCGTGGCGGTCGGACGTGATGTCGCCGCCCTGCAGCGCGCTCCCCGGGTTCACTCGGCGACCTCGTAGCTCTCGAGCTCTTCGAGCTGCCCCCCGTCTTCCTTCACCTTGCCGATGTTTTCGACGAACCAGTAGGTCTTGACCGAGCCCTGGCTGCTCGAGACACGGTTCATCTTGACGGCCTCGAACGTGCCTGCAGGCACCGTTACCTCTTCGTTCACGGCGAGCACCGTCCAGCGGTCGCTGCGCTCCGCCGTCGTCGGCTGCTCGCCGGGAATGAGCTTGGTCTCGTCGTACGATTCGAGAAATGAGCCGCCGGTCTCCAGGAATTCCTCCGTCTGATCGACCCTGAGCTTGTACGGATCCCAGTGCTCTTCGATGTCGAGGTCCCCGGTCGTCGCGTTGAACGCCTGCTCGCGATAGCGCACCACGCGGGCGCCGACCGTCCCTTGGAAGCTCACGGTCTCGTTGGAGCCGTCGATACCGCGCCGCGTCGTCATGCGAAACGCTTCGACATCGGCGTGCGGCCCGCTGCCGCCGATGGGCTCGAGCTCGCCGACTTCCTGGATCTTCGTCTCGACGGTATCGCCGTCGGTGACGCGGTACGTCCAGCGATTGCCCGTGGCGAGCGGCAGGAGAAGCTGGGCCGGCGTCCCGGTCTCGTCCGGCTTCTCCTTCGCGACCGGGTCGAGCGACCCGCAGGCGCCGGCGGCGAGGGCCACGACGGCGATGAGGGAGCGCGATAGCGGGTGGTTCGTGTTCATGCAGTTGACTCCAACGAAATGGCGACGCGAGCGAGGCCCGAAACACCCTCGGCGTCGAGCACGCGACGAATGGCGGCGGCATCCATCGTCGCCGGTAGATCGATCTCGACGACGAGTCGGCTGTTGTCCTTACCGAGCTCGGGTCGATTGCTCGAGACCTCGATGGCCCGAGCGCCGGGAAACGCTCGCGCGACGAGAGGCCACGCCGCCGGGGGATCGTCGGCGGTGAGGGTGACGATCGAGCGCCGGCGCCCCGTCGCGTCGAAAATCACGAGCATCAAGCACACGAACACCGTGCCGGCGATCGCCATGAGCGGGAGTCCGAGGCCGCACGCCATGCCGATGCCGATCATGACGAACATGACGGCGGCGTCGCGCGGGTCGCTGATGCCCGAGCGGAAACGGATGAACGAGCCGAGACCGACGAGGCCGAAAGCGCGCGCGACGTTGTCGCCGATCACGACGACCATCAGGGCTCCGGCCGCGGAGATGAGCGTCTGCGATTGAGCCCCGAGAAGCGACGCCCGCGGCTGATGACGCATGAAGCGACGCCAGAAGCGATACGCGACGATCGCTCCGAGGAGGCTCGCGAGCGCCATGCGCACGAACAGCTCCCAGACGTGCGGCACCTCGGCGACGCTCGCGTTTCCGAAGCTTTTTTGCAGGAAATCCGGCATGTCACAGCGTCTCGGGCGTGGACACGACGTGGCAGCCGAGCGCGATCGCCGAGAGGTGCTTCAGCAGAGAAACGCCGCTGGCGGGCTCGACGAGGACTCGGTCGACGAGCGCTCGCCCGCGGGGCCCATCCGCGAGCGGACCGAGCGACTTGATTACCGTGGAAGGCCAGCGAAGAGCGTGCTCCTCGCGCAGCGCCCAGGCGTCCTCGCCGTCGAGCCCGTAGACGCTGTCGAGCGCTTCCTTGCAATCGCTCGCCACCGCGCGCCGAAGCTCCGCGGCGCGCGGATCGGCGATACCGCGCAGCGTCTCCATCACCACCTTGGGCGCCGCGCGCAGCATGCGGCGACGGAGCGCGAAGCTCCGCTCGGAGACGAGCCTCGTGACGGAGGCAAGCGCAGCCACGGGTGCTGCGGGCCGCGCCGCGTCTCGGATTGCCCAGGCGCGGTCGTCGTCGAGCGCCGCGACGCTCTTCGCGGCGACGCGCGAGGCTTCGTAGTCGTCGCCGAGCTTCGGCGCCCGGCCGAGCCAGCGTTCGCGCCATTCCCAGGCCCGCGCGGAGCCGATGCGCCCGAGCGAGCCGGTTACGAGCCCTGGATCGAGCTCGTACGCCCGCTCGCGGATCGCCCAGGCCTCGTCGTCCTCGAGCGCGCCGAGCACCGACGCCACGTCGAGCGGCGCTTTCTCGACGAGCTCGCGGCGCAGGCGCGCGGCACGCTCGTCGAGCGACAGCCCCGCGAGCGAGCGAGCGACGGCGCGGGGAAGATCCGCCGCGTAAGCCGCGCGAATCTCGAAGCTCGACGCGTCGGCGAGACCCACGAGTCCGTCGAGCACCGCCTCGGGCACGATGCGAGCGAGCCGCCCGCGGCGCTCGTCGACGCGAGGACCATAGAGCCCCGCGAGCAACCGCGCCGCGACGTGCGGCTCGCGCTCCGAGCGCCGCTCGATCGCCGCGAGAAAATGCTCGAGCGCTTCGCGCACCGAGGAAGGCCCGCGCGCCGCCGGCGACGCGGGCTCGCGGCGGACTCTCCTGCTCCGAGCGAGCGCGGCAGGAGCGCCGAGCTCGTGCGTTTCGCGGAGCAACCGCGTGAGCTCGGCCACCGTTTCCTCGAGGGCCCCTTCGTTGTCGACCACGAGCCAGCGGGAAGGCTCTGCGGCGGCGAGCTCGAGGTAGCCGCGGCGCAGGCGGTGCTGGAGACCGACGCCGGCGAGCCCCTTGCGAGACGGCGGCCGCTTGTCGTTCGCGAGCAGCTTGCCGGCCTTACGCCGAGCGCGGGCGAGCGCCGGGTCGACGTCGACCAACACGACCAGGTCGGGCACGATGCCCTGCGACGCCGCCTCGAGCACCGGCTCCGTCCAGGAGCTCGGAAGATGCCGGCCGTGCCTCGCAAGCACGCGCGGCGTGTCGAGGAAGCGGTCGGCGATCACGACGTCGTGCTCGGCGAGCGCTGGCTTCAGCACCTCTTCGGTGAGCTGGACCTCGCGCGCCACGTAGAGCAAGAACTCCGTCTGCGGCACGAGCTCGAGATGCCGTGAGTCGCGGCAGAGCTCGCGAATGGCCTCGGTCACGCTCGACGCGAAGCGCCCGTCGGCGCGGAGGTGCTTCACGGACAGCGAGCTCTCGCCGAGCGCCTTCGCGACGCGGTTCGAGAGCGTGGTCTTGCCGCTGCCGTCGATGCCTTCGAACACCACGAACATCAGAACTGGACTCCCGCCTGGAGAAGGAGCGCCGTCCGATCGAGTGCTTGCCCGAGGTAGACCGAGCGCGGGAAGTTCCTGCCGGCCCGCACGAGCTCCCCCTGAAGCCCGACACGCACGAGATCCCAAAGGCCGACGTTCACGCCGAGGGCGCCCTCCAAGACGCCGTCGGAGGTGACCTCGGTGTCCGGATCCAGGCCCGAGATCATGCCGTACGGCTCGACGTAGAGCTCTCCGTAGCCCGCCCCGCCGAAGCGGTAGCCGGCGATCAGGCGCAGGCAGACGAAAAACGCGTCCTCGCCGTCGACGGGTTTCGCCTCGTGCTCGTACCAGCTCTCGCCGGCAATGCCTTCCGCCCAAACGCGGAGCCCGCCGCTGCCGATCGGAGTGTCGATGACGGCGTCGAGGTTACCGGTGGCGTAGTGCTCGATTTCGAGCTCGGCCGGCGATCCGACGCGGTGCTCGTACCCGGCGCCGAGCGCGACGTCTCCGATGCGCACCGTGGCGCGGGCGGCGAGACTTTGCGAGTCGAGCGCGAGCTCTTCGATGGGATCGAAGTCGCCGGTCGTCACGTCGTCGAGCACCGAGCCCTGGAAGGTCCCCACGACGAGCTCCGGGCGAATGCCCGCCTTCGTGCGCACGCCGACGGCCCAACCGGGCCGCCGCCCGGCGATCTGGAAGCGATCGACGAGCACGTCGTCGACGACGCCGCGATCGACGATCGGCAAGTCCCACGGCGACTCCAGGCGAATCGCCGAGAACGGCACTTTGAACTGACCCGCTTGAACCAAGAGGTGGTCGGGACGAGCCCGCACGTAAGCGTCCTTGAGCTCGGGATCGGGAGCGAAGTCCGCCTCGATTTCGGCCGAGAGCCATTTCACGGGCGCGCGGTACCTGGCGCGTAACCGCGCGCTCGGGACGCTCATGTCGAGCGAATCGACGTCTTCCTCGACGGGCGTTCCCGTATCGTCGACGACGATGCGCGGCTGGCGCGCGAACGCTGCGCGCGCGAACACGCGACCGCCGACCTCGACGCTGCCGAGCCCCGACTCGCCGGCGACGGCGCCTTCGGTCGAAAGGCGTTTCTTCTTACCCTTCTTCGGCTTCGTGGGTTCGCCTGCGGGCTCGGCGGCGGCCTTCGGCGCGGCGACGGGAGGAGGTTCTGCCGCGGGAACCGGCGCCGCCGTGCCGACGTCGGCGGGCTCTTTCGGCGCGACGACGACGGCACCCGCTGCCGGTGCAGCGGGGGCGGCAGGCGCAACAGGCTCCGTGGTCTCGACCGGCGGAGGCGCGGGAGTCTGATTCGCGTGAGCCGAAGCGCTGCCCGCGAGCACAGCCGCGGACGACGCACCGATCAGCACCGCTCGAACTCCGCGCCAGCGCGCGACGACGGTTACTCGCAGAGAAGATTTGCTTGGCACTCTTGGGGCGGTGGGCAGGGGTTTTCGGAGTCGCACGACGTGATCCCCGGCAGCGACACGTCGAGGGTAACGGCAGAAATCACGCGGAGCTCGACGCACCCGGACGCAACGTCCGTCGAATCGACGGTTCGCCGCGCCGCCGTGAGCGTCGGCCAGCCGGATACTTCGAGGTCGAGGAGCGCGTCGAGCAAGGACGCTGGAACGTCGAACGAGCCCGTGTCGGGCGCGTCGCACTCGAGCCAGGTCGGTGTGCCGCCGTGGCGGTTGAACTGGAACTCGAGGTGCACGACCTGTCCGTACTGTTGCGCGGGCGGCGTCCAACGGAGCGCGAGCGGTTGTCCGCGCACCACGCTGAGCGGCGCGTCGTCGAGCGCGAGCGCCGCGATGCCGCGCCCTTCGAGCTCGAACGGCGAGTAGCCGGCGGCGCCCGACGCGGAAAGCACGATGGTCGCGCCTTCGCTGAACCCGGGGTGCGGCAGCTCGGGGCGCGCAGGATTCGTGTAGGTATTGACCGCCGACGGCATCATTTCGAGCGGAACCGCGAGACCGGTGACGCCGACCGTCCCGACGCTCTGATTCGACGGAGACGCCACGCAACTCAGGGATTCACCGCACGTCGTGCCGGAAGCACACGGCGGATCGCAGAACAGGTTTCGCGCTCGAAAAAGGGTGCAGCTGCCGGCTTCCTCGACGAGCTCGGGTACGTCGCTCGGCGTGACGGCGTTGCGCACCGAGCCCATCACCGCGGTAAAACCGTCGCCAAGCTCGACCGTAAACGTTCCCGTTCGCGCGCTGAGCTCGCAGGGCTCGTAGGGAAGGAGACCGGCGCCGCCGCTCGAACCGCCCGTCGCCGAGCCGCCCGTC
>DASUTR010000458.1:0-2949 GCA_036374535.1 Polyangiaceae bacterium | reverse complement strand
CTTCGACTCCCGACCTCTTTCCCATGAGCCCAAGATAATCGAGAATGCAAGCCTGGTCGAACGTCAATCCGACGTTCCAAGAGCCGCCGAGTGTCTTCCTCGGATGCGCTACTCGAACACGCCCCACGTCCGGTGACGTTCGTCTCGTAGCGGTCCGCCGCTTCCTCGAGCTCCGCCGAAGCCGGGAATCGATCGCAAGCTACTCGCGATCGAGCAGCACGAGGATCTCCGCCGTCGCTCCGCTCATCGCATCGACGGTTTCGCCCGAGAGGCTCATCTCGTCGCCCTGCTGACAGAAATCGAACGCGTCGCCCGAGCCGAGGACGAGCTGATCGCCCGTTACTTCGTAGCTGTCGGTCTGCACGGTGGGCTCGGTAATCTGCGTCGCGTCGCAGCGGCAATCGGCGCCCACGGCGGCGCAATCTGCCGGCGTCATGGGATCCATCATGAGCATGGCGTCGAGGAGCGGGCACAGGGCCGCGGCGCTCACGCCGGGAAGCATGGAGAGCGCCGCGGCGCAGGCGTCGTCGATGACGACCGTCACGTCGACCGTCTGTGCCGTGCTCTGGGTAGCGACGCCGTTTTCGAACGTGAAGGTACCCTCGAGGGTTCCGCTTCCGACGGGGTGCACGTTCTCGCAGCCCGGAACGCCCTCGAACAGACCGGGCACTACGGCTTCGAGACAGTTCTCGCGAATGATCCAGGTGCCCGTGGGGTCGCCGCCGCACGGCACGATGTCGTCGCACGTGCCGTCGGGCAGTGAGCCGCCCGTACCGCCCGAGCCACCCGAGTCGTCGCCGTCCGAGCTCGAGCTTTCACCGCCGCACGCCATCGAGACGAAAGCGCCGAGCGCGAAAAGCCATGCACAAGACCGAGCTCCGAACATGAAAGTACCTCCGAAAGCGAAAGGATATCATGGCGGGCCATGGCTCGGTTTTCGCGGCTTCTCGTCGTCGTCTCGCTCGTCCTCTCGGGCTGCTCCTCGTCGCGCGCGCCGTCGTCGAACGCGGGGGGCGTCTCCGCGACGCTCGCGAACACGCCGGCGACGCTCGAACGGCGCCTAACGGCCATCCGGACGCGTCTCGACGCGCTCGCCCGCGATGACTGGAATTTCTGGAAGACGCACGGCCCGGATCGGGAGCACGGCGGCTTCCACGGCACGCTCGATCGGAGCGGCAAACCCGTTTTGCCGACGGACAAGGGGCTCATCCAACAGTCCCGGCACCTTTGGACGACGTCGCTCTGGTACGAGAAAAGGGAGCGCAGCCCGGAAGTCGCGGCGCTGTCACGAGACCTCTACGGCTTCCTCACGGCGCATTTCTACGACCCTTCGACGAAGCTCTTTCACTTCAAGGTGGGTCGCGACGGCGCGCCCGTCGACACGAGGAAAGTGCTCTACGCCAACGCTTTCGCGATCTACGCGCTCGTGCAGTACGAGCGCGCCTATGCCGTGAAGGAAGCCGGGACGACGGCGCTTGCCTGCTTCCGCGCACTCGACGCGCTCGCGCACGACGCCGAGTACGGCGGCTACTACCTCGCGAACGATCCGCCGTGGCTCACCCCCGGCGCAGCCAAGGAAACGAACACCCATCTGCATCTGATGGAGGCGTTCTCGACGCTCTTCACGCTCACCGGCGATCCGGTCGTGAAGGCGCGCCTCGAAGAGCTCGTCGGGATCTTCGGAAGCAAGATCGTCCAGGCGGAAGGCTTCGCGCGCAAGGATTTCTCGCGCGAATGGAGACCGGTCGGCGAGGCGCTCGTGAGCTACGGCCACGACCTCGAGACCTCGTGGCTCCTCGTCGAGGCGGCCGAATCGCTCGGCCGCGCGGGCGACGAGGTGATCCGCAAAGCGGCGGTCTCCGTGGGCGCGGCGTCCGCCGACTGGGGTTTCGACGCGGAGCGGGGCGGTTACTTCGAAGAAGGCCCGCCGCGTGCGCCCGCGCTCAGGCGCGAAAAAATCTGGTGGATTCAGGCCGAAGCGCTACCCGGCCTGTACCAGCTCTTCCTGCTCACGGAGGACACGAAGTACCTCGAACGCCTGGAAGCGACGCTCGAGTTCATCGAGCGCTTTCAGGTCGATCGCGAGCACGGCGGTTGGTTCTGGGGCATCGGCGAGGACGGCAAGGTCGGACCGCGCGGCGACGGCAAGGGCGAAGAATGGAAGGCCGCGTACCACGACCTTCGCGCGACCGTGTTCACGGCCGACTGGATCGCTTCGCGCAACGCTCAGAAGTCGCACCAGCTCGTCGGTGTCTCTTCACCGAACGAGTAGCCACGCGACTGCTTGATGACGAGCTCTCGCTCGGGTCCCATCAGCTTGAACTCGATATCGACGGCGAACCACGGGTTTTGCTGGAGCGGATCGAGCCGCGGCCGAAAATACTGATTCAGCGCGGCGAGGTTGCACGCGAGGAATGCGAGCTCGGCCTGCGTCATCACGGGGCTCTCCGGGCTGAAGGTCGAGTGGCTGTGATACGTCGCGTAGGGCGGACGGTACGGGTCGAAGGTGATTTCATCGCTGTCGATGCCGGGCGCGGGGTTCGTGACGAGCGCTTCGCCGAGCTGCGCGTTGATGTAGAAGCGATCGCCTCGCGTCGGCTCGCGCGCGTCGCGACTCACGGCGACGCCGTTCACGCGCTCGGCGCGATACGCCGGGTGCACGAGCACGCCCATGGCGACCGCGCGCTGGTCGACGCGATAATACTCGCGTTCGTCGAAGCCGCGCTGCGCCCAGAGGCTCGCCCACACCGTGCGGATGGCGTCCTCGACACCGGTGTCGAGCTCCTCCACGTCGACACCCTCGGACGTGTACAGGCCCGCCCCGCTGAAACCGGGCAAATCTTCGGTGTTGCTGCTGCTCCGGAAGCGCAAGGCCTGGCCGACCCAGCGCTCGCCGATGGCGCGCTCGACCAAGCGCAGAAGGGACCGGTCCAGGGGATGGCTCGTGAT
>DASUTR010000457.1:0-14510 GCA_036374535.1 Polyangiaceae bacterium | reverse complement strand
GGTAACGGTGGCTTGGCTGCCGGCGCGGGCGGGGCGGGCAGCGGCGGCATGATGGCGGGCAGCGGCGGCATGACGGCGGGCGCCGGTCCCGGCGGTTCCGCGGGAAGTGGCGGCTCCGGCGGTGACGGTGGCCTCGGTGGTGCCGGGGGCGCCGCCGCTGGCGCGGCAGGCTTCGGTCTCGCAGGCGCGGGCGGGGTCGGGGCCGGCGGCACGGGCATCGCCGGAGCGACGCCGGGTGCCGGCTCCGGAGGCGTCGCAGCAGGCGCGGGCACTGGTCCGATTGCCGGTGCGGGCGCGGTTCCACCCGGCGGTGGCGACGGCGGCTCGGACGACGATCCGGGCTGCGGCTGCCGCATCGAAAAAGCGCCCGAGCGGAACGAAGCCGCGCTCTGGCTCGGTATGTTGACTGCGCTCGCGGGCAGCATCGTCCGCCGCCGGCGCGCCCGTTAGTACAAGCGGCTCGTGAAGTAGAGCGCCCAGCCGAGATACGTCACGACCGACGCCGCGGCGGCAACCGTCCAAATCGGGTGGACGCGCCGCGGCGAGAGCAAGCGGTGCGCGCGAGCGCGTACCGCCGCTGAAAACGCAGGGTCCGGCGGGGAGGGCGGAAGCTTTGCGAGTCGCTCGAGCACCGGGTCGCGATCGTTCATGGCAGGACCCCTTTTTTGGAAACGTCGAGGCTGCTCGGTGCGTGCTCGAGCTCGGCGAGCAGCCGGGACCGCGCGCGGGCGAGGCGCTGCCGCAGCGCCGCCGGCTGAATGCCGAGCATGGTCGCCACGACGGATTGCTCGAGTCCCTCGGCTCCGACGAGCAGAAGCACTTCGCGATCATCCGCACGAAGCCGTCCGAGCGCGCTCTCGACGTCACCGAGCAGGAGCCGCGCTTCGACGTCCGGCGGCGGGCTCGCCAGCGCTTCGAGAGCGGCATCGTCGCGCTCGGGCGTCGCACGGCGCGCATGGCTCGCGTAGGCGTTGCGCGCCACGGCGAACAGCCAGGCGCGGAGATCCGAGTCGGGGCGAAGCTCCGGTCCCTGTTCCGCGAGGCGCAAGAACGTGTGCTGCAGGAGGTCGTCGGCGAGCGCGGCGTTTCGGCCAAGCCTCAGCAAAAACCCACGAATTTTCGCCGCATGGGACGCGTAGGCACGATCGAACCCGCGCGGATCGCGCCGCCGGAGCAGCGCGACGGCTTCGCGGTCGAGCGGATCGCCCATGTCCGAGGATAACGCGCGAGGCGGCGCGACGTGACCGCTGTCACACGCCGGGCGGCCACGCGTTTACCTCGCGAGGAGCGACGACAAGATGATGACGCTGTTCAAAGAGGGCGGATTTCCGATGTGGTTCTTGCTGGCCTTCGGCCTCGGGACGCTCATTTTCGCCGTGCGGTACGCCATGGCACCGACGATCTGGGCCTTTCGGGTGACGTGCGGCTTCAGCGCGGCGACGCTCGCGACCGCGGTCACGGCAACCTGCGCGGCGCTCGCCGCCGTAGGTCACCATGCGCCCGAGTACGCGAAGCGCCACCCGGCGATGACCCTCGCGGAGGTCGTGCTGCAGGGCGTCGCCGAATCGATGAGCCCCGGCATTCTCGGATTCACGATGCTATCGCTCGCGGCGATGATCGTGACGCTCGGCTTCTATCGCGAGGGGAAAGGGTGACGCGGACCGGGCTCTACTCTTCCGATTTCTTCTTCTTGTCGGACTTCTTGTCGTCTTTCTTCTCGCCCTCGCCCTCTTTCTTCTCGCCCTCCTTCGCGTCGTCGGCTTTCGGTTCTTCGGCTGGGGCGGGGTCGGCCAGGGCTTCCTTGAGCTTCTCGGAGCAGAGCCACGAGCAGCCGCACTCGAGGAGCTGCCCCCCCGCTTCGCTGCACGCGTCCTGGAACGCGGCGCTCTCTTCGCCTTCCGGACACGTTTCCTTCGGCGGCTCGCAGTCGAGCTTCTTGTTCTTGCGATCGTAGCCCTGCCGCGCGCCCGTCGCTTGGCCCGAACAGAGCTCTTCGCAGCCGCAGAACTGCATGCGGAAGCCGGCGAGGCTACACGCGTCCTTGAATGCGAGACTCGCTTCCTTGCGATCCTCGCAGTCCGTCTCGGGCGGCGGGCAGGGCTTGCCCTTGCCGTCCTCGTCGTAACCGAGATTTTCGTCGTCCGACGACTTCGAGCCCTTGCCTTTGCCGCAGCTCACCGCGAGCGAGCCCATCAATACGAGAACCACCGCACCGAAGCCGCGAGTCAGCATGGGCCGTACAGATAGCCCGTCCCGGTCGGCGAAGTCCATCGCTTCGTGGGACTACTCGGTGCCGATCTCTTTCTCGAGCCGGTCGAGCGTTTCGTTCAGGCTCGCCGGCGTCACTTCCTCTTCCGCCTCGACCTCGAAGTCTTCTTCGACGGGAAGGCTCGCTACGTCAACGGCGGCCGCCGCGGGCGTCGTCGCTGGTTTTGCCGTCTCGGCCGCGGGCGGGACGACCGCGACTTCACTCGGCGGGGCGGGCGCGGGTTCTTCTTTTTTACAGGCTGCGCACAAGATCAAGGCCAGAGCGAAATGGAGCTTGGGGTTCATCGTTCACCTGCTTTCGCTGCGGACGCGGAGGGTGCGGCGGGCACCGACGACGGTGCGGATGGGGGTGGCGTGTCCGCCGGCGACGGCGGGGCGACCGACGTCAATCCAGCGGGCATCGTTCTGCATCGCTCCATGGCGCGCGTGTAACGCTCGTCTTCTCTCGCGATGAGCTTCTCGATGCGAGCAACGACTTTATCCTTTTCCTTCGTGACCTCGGTCTCCGCGACGAAGAGCGCGCGATTGAGAAAGGCCTCGCGGCGCGCGTGGACGCGGAGCTGTTCGCGACACGCCGGGTTCGAAAGCGATGCGCCATAGCGCTGCTCGAGAGCTCTTTGATGATCGCGCCGCCGCTCGTTCGTGTTCTTGCGCATGGCGGCGAGACGTTCTTTGAGCTCCGCCTTCTTGACGCGGCCCTGCCGGAAATCTTCGCGGAGCGCGCGAAAACCGCCATGCCCGTGATGGTGGCCGGCATGGTCCGAGCCTCGACCGTGCTCGCCGTGCGCCTTCGTTGGGTCGCTTTCGGCCTTGTCCTTGCCGGGTTCGCCGCCCGGTTTGTTGTCGACTTTTTGGGACTTCGCTTCCATCCGAGCCGCCTTCTCGTCCGCACGGGCAGCCTTGTCGGCGGCCTTCTCTTCGGCCTTGCCGGCTTTGTCGGGGCCCTTGCCGGGGGCGGTCTCAGGCGGTTGCGCCGATGCGCCCGCAGCGAGCGACAGCGCGAGGAGAGCGGCGGCTGGAAAAAACACGCGATTGCCTTGATCCATGGGTCTTGGTCCCTCTCGTCTGCGCGGCGTTCGATGGGGAACGCCGTCGTTGCCGAGCAAGCGTAGCGGTAAAGAAAACCCACATTCAAGTCTTTCCGTCGGCAACGTGTCCCTGAAAAATCTTCTGCCTGCTTCATAACGGGACGGGCTTTCTGCCACGCAAGGGTGACGCGCCCCGGTCGGGGTGCTCGGAAGGTCCGTGGACCAGCACTCTCATCGAGCAGCACTGGAACGCATCGAGTCTGATTCGATCTTTCCGCCCGAGGAAGCCGGATCGATCTGCACGCGGCCGACGCCGCTCGTGCCCGCGTCCGACGAACTCCGGACACTCGGCACGAGGAGCCATCCGCCCGAGCACGGCCGAACGACGCTGCGTCCTTCCGCAAGACCCACGGCTTCGTTCGGTCTTGCGTCCGAGCTCGCGCTGCTCGGACCGGTGGACCCGTTGCCCGACCTCGCACCGAATCGTGAGCTCGCTCCGGTGCTCGACGTCGCGAGTTTTCCGCCTCCGTTACGCGTGGCGCCGCGGCGCTCGCGCGCGCGCGCGATCGTTTCGAAGCTCCTGTTCGCGACGCTCTTCGCGGGCGTCGCCACGCTGTTCGGCCTCGCGCTCAAAAAGAAGCTCGATACGTCCGGGCACGCCGACGACGTCGCGAACGTCCTTGCGCCGACTCGCTGAATGCGGGCGCTCCCGCGCTCGCTCTGCGATTTCGCGCCTCAGCTCCCGGGCACGTACTTTTCGTCGATGGCGCGGTAGTCGTCGAGGGTGCGCGACGGCGCGGGGATGCCCGGGGGAAATGGGCGCTTCGCGTGCGTTTGGAAATAGAGCAGGCACGCGTCGCGCCACCAGGCGGCTTCGTGCTCCTGCACGGCGAAAAGCGCGCGCACCTCGGCGAAGCGCTTCGCGTCGACGAAGGGTGCGAGCGCTTCCCAGGTGACGCGTGCGCGAGCGACCCATTGCACGCCCGCCTGGTAGGTGACGCAGAGCTCGTCCCAGAGCGTTCGTCCCGACGCCATGCGGTGGTTCCAAGGTACGTGGTGAAACCAGAGCAACAGCTCCTCGGGGCACGTTTCGAGCGTTGCCCAGCGCGCGGCAGCGGCCGGCTGATACTGCTCGAGCGCGTTCGAGCCGTTCGCCGAACGATCGAAGCCGATGCCCTCGGCGTCTGCGCGGTGAAAGTAGACGCTCGTCCAGTCGGGGCGTCCCTCGTCGTGCCACGGTCCGGGGCCGTGGTGGTGGTCCCTCGCCATCAAGTGATGCAGTCCGAGCGGCGTCATGTAGCGCACGCAGGCTTCGCGTGACTCGAGCATGAGCTCGCGCGCGGGTGCGACGAAGCGGGCGTCGCTCGTGAACGTCATCTTCAGCCATTCGTCCGCGACGGCGCCGGCGCGCAGGCGATGATCCCACGCGAGGCGCCCGAACGCGTACCAATTGGCTTGCGCGAACGGGTGACCGCACCAGTTGCGATCCGTGCCGACGTTCGCGACGGCCGCGATGCCCGAGAGCGCGTGGCCGTGGAGCGTACCGTCCGTCACGCGCGCGACGAGCGATCCCGGGCCCCGGGCGTGAGTGTCGGCGTCGAGGCACTCCTGAATCAGCGTTCCCAGGTAGACGAGGTGCGTCGAGAACCCGAGGTACTCCTGCGTGAGCTGGAACTCGGCCATGACCGGCGTCCTCGGCATGGCCCCGAAGAGCGGGTGGAAGGGCTCGCGCGGTTGGAAGTCGACGGGTCCGTTCTTCACCTGCACGAGCACGTTCGAGCGAAACGCGCCGTCGAGCGGTGCGAACTCGTTGTATGCCTGCTTGGCGCGATCTTCCGGTACGTCGCTCGAATAGACGAACGCGCGCCACATCACGATGCCCCCGTGCGGCGCGAGCGCGTCGGCGAGCACGTTCGCGCCGTCGGCCTGCGTTCGGCCGTAGCTCCGAGGGCCGGGCTGGCCCTCGGAGTCCGCCTTCACGAGCAAACCACCGAAGTCGGGGACGAGTTCGTAAATCTCGCGCGCCTTGTCGGCCCACCACGAGCGTACGCCGGGCGACAGCGGATCGGCGGTTTTCAGCGCGCCGAGCTCGACCGGCGCGCTGAAGCGAGCCGTGAGGTAGACGCGCACGCCGTACGGCCGAAACGCGGCAGCGAGCGCCGCTACTTTCTCGAGCCAGGCGCGGGTGAGAACGACGGCGTTCGCGTTCACGTTCGTGAGCACGGCGCCGTTGATGCCGATCGACGCGTTCGCGCGTGCGTAGTCCTCGTAACGCGGGGAGACGAAGCCGGGCAGCTCGTGCCAGTCCCAGAGCGAAGCGCCGGCGTAGCCGCGTTCGACGGTGCGATCGAGATTGTCCCAATGGTCGAGCAGCCGGTGCCGGACGCGCGGAGCGCTCGCCATCTCGAGCGCCCCGACGTTTTCACGCGTCGCGAGCAGGCGCAGGTAGTGAAACACGCCGTACAAGGCTCCGAGTGGCGTCGTCCCCGCGATCACCGTCGCCCGTCCGCTCGGGAGCACCACGCTGCGCAGCAGGTAACCGTCCGCGCCGAGCCGGGCGAGCTCCGCGTCCCAACCGAGCGCCGCCACGTCGCTCGAGGTCCGCGGGGTTCCGGCGATCACCGCGCCCGCGGCCGACGCCCGCTCGCGCAGCGGAGGCGCGGCGCCGAACATTCCTGAGAACGCGCGTGCGAGCTCTTTCCGCGCGGCGCCGAGCGGCGGCGCGTCGCCCGGCGCGACGATTTCGGTCGCCTGCGCGCGATAGGCGGACCGCTCGGGCTCCGATATCGGCTCGTAGCGGAGCCAGAGTCGATATCCGTCATCTTCGGGCAGATCCGAGAGCTCCACGTTTCGGCCATGCTACTTCTACGCCTCTCTGCGACGAAAGCGAGAGATCCGATTGACCCGAAGGCGCTCGGGGATCGAGAGTGCGCGCTCCCGTGTTTCCAGGAAAGTCGTCGATTTTTCCCTTCAACGATCCCGATCGGCCGCTCGACGAGCGCGTCGACGATCTCGTTTCCCGCCTCACTCTCGAAGAGAAGGCCGGACAAATGTTGCACGATGCGCCCGCCGTCGCGCGGCTCGGGATCCCCCAATACAACTGGTGGAACGAGGGACTGCACGGCGTCGCCCGAGCCGGGATCGCCACGGTGTTTCCGCAGGCGATCGGGCTCGCCGCGATGTGGAACGCTCGGCGCCTCCACGAGGTCGCCGTCGCCATCAGCGACGAGGCGCGCGCCAAACACCACGAATTCGCGCGACACGGCGATCGCGGTTACTACAAGGGCCTCACGTTCTGGAGCCCGAACGTCAACATTTTCCGCGATCCTCGCTGGGGTCGCGGCCACGAGACCTTCGGCGAATGCCCGTTCCTCACGAGCCGGCTCGGCGTTGCCTTCTGCCGCGGTCTCGAGGGCGACGATCCGAAATACCTGAAGCTCGTCGCGACGCCCAAGCACTACGCCGTGCACAGCGGGCCCGAAGCGCTGCGACACGAGTTCGACGCCGTCGTGAGCCCGAAAGACTTGCGCGAGACGTACCTGCCCGCCTTCCACGCGTGCATTACGGAGGCGAGAGCCCATAGCATCATGAGCGCGTACAACCGCACGAACGGCGAGCCCTGCAGCGCGAGCCCGACGCTGCTCCAGCGGATCCTGCGCGACGAATGGGGCTTCGAGGGCTACGTCGTCAGCGATTGCTGGGCGCTCCGGGACCTCCACGAACACCACAAGGTAACGAAAACCTTTGCCGAGTCCGCGGCGCTCGCCGTCAAAGCGGGCTGCGATCTCAACTGCGGTTGCACGTACGAGCACATTCCCGAAGCCGTCGCCCAGGGCCTCGTCGCGGAGGCCGAGCTCGACGTTTGCCTCAAGCGGCTGTTCCGCGCGCGCATGCAGCTCGGCTTGTTCGATCCCGAAGAGCGCGTCCCGTACGCGTCGATTCCGTACGAGGCGAACGACTCGCCGCGGCATCGTGAACTTGCCCTCGTCGCGGCGCGCGAATCGCTCGTGCTCCTCAAGAACGACGGCGTCTTGCCGCTCTCGCGCGATATGAAGAGCATTGCCGTCATCGGGCCCAACGCCAGCGACGACGGTGTGCTCGTCGGCAACTATCACGGCACGCCGTCGCGCTCGGTCACGCCCCTCGAAGGCATCTTCGCCGCCGTGTCACCGGGGACGAAGGTCTGGTACGCCCAGGGCTGCAAGCTCACCGGCGAGCGACCGGAAGGGCTCGGGCGGAGCGGTATCTTGTCGGAAGCGGTGAGCGTCGCCGAGCGGGCCGACGTCGTCGTGCTTTGTCTCGGGCTCTCGGCGGAAATCGAAGGCGAGCAGGGCGACGTGTCGAACTCCGAGGCTGCGGGCGACAAGGTGCACCTGAATCTCACGGGTCTCCAAGACCGCCTGCTGCGCGAGGTCGTCGCCGTAGGAAAGCCCACCGTCGTCGTGCTCGTGAGCGGCAGCGCGCTCGCCGTGGGCTTCGCGGAAGAGCACGCGAACGCCGTGATTCAAGCCTGGTACCCGGGCGAAGAAGCGGGCACGGCGCTCGCCGACGTCCTGTTCGGAAACTACAGCCCCGCGGGGCGATTGCCGATCACGTTCCCGCGTTCGCTCGACGATGTCCCCGACTTCCAGAGCTACTCGATGACGGGCCGTACGTACCGCTTCCTCGAAAAGGAGCCGCTGTTCCCGTTCGGTTACGGGCTCTCGTACACGCGCTTCGAGTACACCGAAGGAACGCTGTCGAAGACGCGCGTTACCCCCGGCGAGGAGCTCGAAGTCTCGGCGATGGTGAAGAACGTCGGCGGACGCACGAGCGACGAAGTGATCGAGCTTTACGTGTCCGATCTCGAAGCGACGTGTCGAGTTTCGCGCTGGGACTTGCGCGGATTCTCCCGCATCACGCTCGCTCCGGGCGAATCGCGGCGCGTCTCGTTCACGCTGCGAGCGCGCGATCTCTCGCTCATCGACGAGCGCGGAGTGCGCGTCCTCGAGCCTGGACGTTTTCGCGTGACCGTCGGCGGCAGCCAGCCCGACGCACGCAGCGTCGCCCTGACCGGTCAGACTCCGCTGGCGATGGAATTCGAGGTCGTCGGCGAGCGCACGGAGCTTCCCTACTGAGTCTCTAGGAGACGCGAAAACCCGACGGACATCTCGGATCTGAAAAGCCCGCGATCGCACTGTCGCGGTGTCCGGAACACGCGTGAGACGGTTGGCGTGGGCCGAGTCGCCGCGGTATTATTTCCTTCATGCGGAGAGTCGATGGTCTTGTCTTAACGGTGTCCGTGGCGGCGGTCGTCGCCTGTAGCGCCGGCGCGAGCGGTCCGGGCGGCGGGGTGGGGGACGACGGCGGCGGCGGAACTTCCGGAACCGGTACCGGAGGCGTGCCCCTGGGCGGAACGGCCGGCACCATCATCACCGGTGGAACGGGCGGGACGATCCCCTCGGGCGGCACGAACAACGGCGGCACGGGGAACGTTTGCGACTCGCTCGACGTGTCGTCGAAGCCGGTGACGCCGACGGTCATGATTCTGGTCGACAACTCGTCGAGCATGTTCGAGACGATGCCGCCAGCGTGGCCCATCCTCTATAGCGCCCTCATGAGCCCGACGGACGGTGCGGTGAAGGCACTCGAGGGCAAGATTCATTTCGGATTCATGAGCTACAAAGGCTCGACGACGATCTCGACCGAAGCGTCGGAGACGTGTGCCGACATGACGAGCCAGGTGCTCCCGGCTCTGAACAACCACGCGGCCATCGACGAAGTCTACAGCGCCATCACCTGGGCCCCGGGCACGAAGTGGGAAACGCCGACCGGCCACGCCATCAGCCGGGCGGCCGCCTCGCTCGCCGCCTTCACGGCCGATCCTCCGGGGCCGAAGCACATCCTGCTCGTCACGGACGGCAATCCGAACACGTGCGCGACGCTCGACCCCCAATGCGGTCAGGACGTGAGCATTCGGGCGGCGCAGCAGGCCTTCGCGCAGGGCATCAGCCTCTTCGCGTTCGGCATCGGCGACATCGTCGCGCAACCGAACAACGGTTGTCCCACGTCTGCCCGCTGCGGTTCGCTGCACCTGCAGGACATGGCGAACGCGGGGCTCGGGCTGCCGGTGCAGGCTCCCGCCGAGAACTTCAAGTACGAGGCGTGCAACATCGGTCAGCTGCTGACCGCGACCTATGCCACCGCGGCCGAGACGCCGGGAACCGCCGCGTTCTTCACGGCGGCGAATCGAGAGCAGCTCTTGCCGCAGCTCACGTCGCTCCTGGCCGGCGTCATCTCCTGCACGCTCGACATGGATGCGATCGTCACGGGAGACGCGGCGCGCGGCACCGTCGCCATCACGCCCGAGAACGGCATGCAGCGTCAGATTCCCGTGAACGACATGACCGACGGTTGGGTGCTCGAGCCGAACAAGTTCCAAGTCACGCTCACGGGTCAAGCGTGCCTCGACTACAAGGCCGGTAACGCCGACGTGACCATCGAGTTTCCCTGCGGCGTGGCCGAGCCTCGCTGAGCTCGGCACGTGACGCGGCGCTGGCGCGCGCGGAGTCGCGCGACGGTCAGTGCCGTTTGAAAAATTGTACGGCGCGCTCGTGTTTCTCGGCGCCGGCGCGGCTGGAAAACGTGCCGAGGTTGCGCCGGCGGCCGGTTTTCGCGTCGACCTTGCGCGAGTAGAGCCGATACTTCCCGTTCGCGAGCCGCCGGATCATCGCGCACCTGCCCGAGACCGAGGCGCGCGCTTGCGGCGCGTCGTGCGAGCCGGTCGCCGCGTGCGTCGTTTCGCGGCGCTCTTTGCCTGACGCGAGAGCGCCGCCTTGGACACCGTCGATTTCGGCTCGCGTTCGAGAGCGCGCGTCGCGGCGCGCCGCCTTCGCGGAGACGAGGGGCGGCGCTTTCTCCGTCCGCTGGCGACGGCGAGCTCGCGCTCCGCCGATCGGCGCGTGCGCTCGCTCGTGCGACCACGCGCCGGGGGACGGAGGGGCACGCCGGCACGGCGGGCTTTCGAGAGGCCGATGGCGATGGCTTGCTTCGTGGAGCGCGCCCCGTGCTTTCCCTCCCGCACGTGCTCGATCTCCTCGCGTACGAACTCCCCCGCCGCGGTGCTCGCGCTCTTACCGCGCCGGAGGTCGTCTTTCGCTCGTTCGATGGTTCGTTTCTCGGGCATGGTCTCACCGAGAGGCAAGACGCGGACCGGCCGCGCACGTGCGTTCTCGAGTTACGCGGCGAGCGCGGGGTCGAGCGCGGCGACACCAGCGCGCCTCACCGCCGCGTCCTGGTACCGCGTCAGAAGGCCTCGCCGCCGCCGAGATACGCGCCGATCGGCCGCGCGTCGGGCGACCAGGCGACGTCGGCACGCACGACGAACGAGGTGCCTCCGTACACGCGGAGCCCGCCGCCGATGCCGGGTTTCAAGCCGAAGCCGTCTCTCCAAGTGAGCTCACCGTCGAGCTCCGGATCGGGGGGGTAATCGCTCCAGAGCCGGCCGGCGTCGACGAATGCGACGGCGCCGAACGAATTTTTCTGCCCGAGCAGCGAAAAATCGAAGATCCTCGAACGGAGCTCGAGGTTGCCGAACACCTTGACCTTGCCGTGGTAACGCTGCGCCGGGACGCCGCGCACGCCCTTTGCGCCGCCGATCGCGCTCGTGTCGAGGGCACGCGGAAGCTCGTAGAAGGGCGGGTCACCGAGCAAGAGGTCGCCGACGGCGCGCCAGGCGAGCGTGAAACGCCGCCGCACGATCGGAACGTACGTGCGTAGCGATACGTTCACGCGGGCCCAGCGGTGCGGAAACGCGGGGGTACCTCCGGGCGCGAGGTCGATCTGCGCCGTGTGGTACATGCCGCTCGTCGCCGACACGCGGTTGTCGCGATCGTCCCAGCCCGCGCCGTACGTGAGCTCGACGACGCCGTGGTCCGTGGTGGGACCGAGGGCTTTCTGGACGCGAGGGTCGCCGCTTTCGAGATCTTCGGCGAGCAGCGTGCCGGGGGGGACGGTGATCCAATTGTGGGTATACGCGGCCCCGAGGATCAGCACCGTTCCGCCGATCAAGCGACTCTCGCTCCGCATACGAAACGTCGGGTGCTCGCGCGCGTATTCGTAGCGCGGGTCGCCGAGCTCGACGTTTTCGGGGACCTCGGCGGCGTTACCCATGCCGTAGTACTTGAGCGCGAGCTCGCGCGTGTACGAGATTCGAAAGTCGAGTCCGAGGCGATTCTTGACCGCGTGCGGCAGCGACAGAAGCAGGTAGGTGTCGATGTACGGAAACTGGACCGAGGGCGACTCGCCCGTTCGGACGGTCGCGTCTTTCGGATCCGTCTGGAACGTGACGAGACTCGTCGACTCGATTCTCCAGAGGTACGGCTCGTGCTCGCCGGTCAATCGCGCGATCGACGCGATGACGCCCGCGCCGACGCCGATGTCGCTGTCGGCGCCGCCGTACGGCACGACGGTAACGTCGGTGCGCCGCTTCTCTTTGCCCTTCTCGTCGCGAGAGGGTTCGTTGCCGCCACGCGCCGGCGCGTCCTCGGGTCGGGCGTGCTGCGCCCGCGAGAGCGATGTCGTTAAGAGAAACGCAAGACCAAGTGCCGTCGAGACGGCGACATGAAGCACCGCTCAAGCATGGCGGGCTCCTGGAAATGCGCAGCGTGGCCAAAAGCCACGCTGCGCTTCGTGGCCGTCAGGGCGTCGGGAAATTGCCGCTCATCATGAGCAGCGTGAGCATGCCGACGGTGGAGGGGAAGTACGTGTGGTTGAAGTCGCCGCTCTCGAGCACGTCGAGCATCGCGCGGAAGGCTCGGTCGCGCATGGCCGCGTTGCCAACCGCCATGCCGCCGACGCCCATCGGGCCGATGTACGAACCCTGCATGTCCTTTGCCATGGGGTGGACGTCGCCGTTTCGCGCCTTGTACCAGCCGGCCTTCATCAGATCGATGCTGGCGCCGGCGTCGTACTTCGTAGCGAAGGCGTTGACGATGGCCGTCAGCGCGGTGCTGGCGCCGCCGCCGGTGCACACGTCGAGACCGAGGCGCCAGGGCACGCGCGCCGCGTCGTAGCCCATCGCGCCGCTTTCACCGTCCGTGATTTCGCTCGTTACCTGAGCGCTTCCGGGCCCCGACGGCGCACCGGTCGACGGGTTGGCCCAGTCGGTGGGGATACCGTTGGTGTTGGCGGCAACGTTGGCGTTGACGAGGCGGAAGTTCTCCGTGAGGGCCGCGCCGAATCCTGTGAACTTGCGGAATGCGGCCGGCGAGAAGTACGACGGATTGAACGGCGCGGTCTGGAACTGGCTGCCACCGCGGACCACGTTGCTCACGATGTCCTGGCTCAAGATGGCAGCCGCCATCTGATCGCTCGGTGTCTTGTAGCCGCCGCTGGGCCACTGGGCGTTCGCCATCAAGAGCGCGTACGCGATGTCGATGTCGCCGTCGCTAGCGGAGCCCGAGCCTCCGTTCTTCCACGTCATGAGGCCGCTGCCCTGCCCACCCTGGCTCTTTACGTAGCCGTGGAACTGATCGAACGCGGCCTTGTCGCCCATGGCGGCGGCGATCATCATGCCGTAGCCCATCGCTTCGGACGTGATCGCGTTCTGTTGCTCGGGCGCCACGATCTGGTTGTTGTTCCTGACGAAGTGAAGCTTCCAGCGGGCGTAGGCTTCGGCGATCGCCGCGGCGTAGTTGCCCGCGTTCGTCGCGCGCGCGCAGGTCCCGACGTTCGCATTCTGCGGGAAGGGTTTCGCGGGCGAGCCGTTCGACGGCGAGGTGACCATGTTCGGGCACGCGCCGGTGAAAAATTCGATGTTGTCCACCCAGAAGTCGAACGGCAGCGTCTTCGCGAACGCCGGGTACTGCGCGTTCGCCGGGTACGCGCCGCTGTAGTCCTTGCCCTGGTTGAACTGGAACTGCACCTTCAACATGCTGGTCGCGATGTTGTTGCGCTGCTCCGTCGTCAGGTTCGTCGGTAGCGACAACGGGTAGAGGTCGCGATCGAAGCAGTAGGTGAACGTCTTCCACTGCGTCGAGAGCTCGCTCGTGCCGGCGCCGACCGGCAAGAACCGCCCCGCGTGCTGGTAGCAATCCACGGCGGCCTTCGTGAGGGTGGCCGCGCGCGGCGTGCACATGCCGCCCGGGTTCGCGGCGGCCTCGGTCCACGGCGTCGAGATGTTGAAGCGAACGGGCGACTTCATGTCGGCGCCGCTTCCGAGCTTCGCCTTGAAGCGAATGCCCGTGAACTGGCGCTGCGTCGCGTTGTAGATCATCGGAGCCGTCTTCGGTCCGGCGAGGCTGAATCCGAAACCCGCGTAGCTCGTGTACCCGGAGCCCGTGACGTGGAGCGCGTACGCGTCGCACATGCCGGTGTTGCCCGAGGGACCGACCGTCATCATCTGGTTCATCGACGACGTGTCGGCGAACTTCTCCCACTCGCCGTTGCGGCCTTCCTGCGCGATGACGACCGGAGCCGTTCCGCCTTCTTCGAAGTCGGCGATCAAGCCGGGCGTGATGGGACAACCGCCGGGGCGCATGCCGCCGCCCGCGCTGCCCCCGGTCCCGCTGCCGCTCGCGCCGCCGCTGCCCCCGGTGACCCCCGCGCCGCCGCTGCCGCCCGCGCCGCCGCTGCCGCCCGTGCCGCCGCCGGTGCACATCCCGGCGACGCACGACTGGCCCGCGCCGCACGCTCGGGCACAGGCGCCGCAGTTCGATGCGTTCGTCATCGTGTCGACGCACGCGCCCGAGCACGTCGAGAAACCTTGGGGGCATCCGCAGGCGCCGTTGACGCACGCCTGGCCGCCCGCGCACGCGTTCGTGCAAAAGCCGCAGTTGAACGGGTCGGTCTGCACGTTGGTGCAGCTCGCGCCGCACTGCGTTTCGCCCATCGCGCACGTCGCCGAGCACATGCCCTGCGAGCAGAGCAAGCCGCCCGTGCAAGCGGTTCCACACATGCCGCAGTTCAAGGGATCGGACGCCGTATTGACGCAGCCCGTGGTGCACGCGGCGAGACCCGCGGTGCACATGCACTGTCCGTTCGCGCACGTCTGGCCGCTTGCGCAAGCGTTGTTGCACATGCCGCAGTGCCGAATGTCGGTCGCGACGGTGGTGCAGACTCCGGTGCAGCTCAGCTGCCCGATCGCGCACATCGCGCCGCCGCCCGTTCCGGTTCCGCCCGTCGGAAAGGCGCCGCCCGTCCCCGTGCCGCTCGTGCCGCCGTCGTCATCGTCGG
>DASUTR010000456.1:0-3912 GCA_036374535.1 Polyangiaceae bacterium | reverse complement strand
GAGGAGCGCGATCCACCACTCGCGCACCGTCCCGCTCGCGAGGCGCCAGATCGAGAGCCCGGCAGGAATCAGGACGGCGCCGATGACGAACGTCGGCACGCCGATCTCCCGCCCCTTCGTGATCTCGACGAGCGCCTGCGCGTCGAAGCGGGCGGGGCGGAGCAGCTCGAGCTGCGTGGAGCCGCTTTCCGACTGCATCTCGCGCAGCCAGTAGAGGTTGCGGAGCTGCATCGCGACGTTCTTGCAGTGCGCGACGACCACGTAGCGAGCGACGAGCTCGACGAGGTAGCGAACCGGCGTCCGGAACGGTCCGAGGTCCTCGTCCACGTGCGCTCCGTGGTGACCGTGGCGCCGCAGGCTCTCGAGCGCGACGAGCACACGCCGGTGATCCGCGTCGAAGCGCTCGGGCCGGGCGACCGGCGCCGGACGCGCGAGCTCGCGCAGCATCTCGCGGTCACGCGGCCCGCGGACGTCGATCTCGTCGAGGAAGGCCGCGATCGCTTCGTCGTCTCCGCCGAGCAGCTGGAGGCGCTCGAGCGGGCTGTCGTATTGCTCCTCGAGCTCCTCCCGTGTCGCGGACGGGTCCTGCACGCGGCGATCGTATCGCCGTCGCCGCCGGGATTCGCCGTGGCAGGATGAGCGCCCGTGGAGACGATGCGCGCCATCCGCAAGCGGGAGTCCGCGCCGGGGCTCACGCTGGACGAGGTTCCGGTACCGACACCCGATCCGGACGAGGTGCTCGTCCGGATCGAGGCAGCTTCCATCTGCGGCACCGACCTGCACATCGGGCGCTGGGACCAGTGGTCCTCCGAGCGCGTGAGTCCCCCGCTGACACTGGGTCACGAGCTCTGTGGGACGATCGTCGCGACCGGCGACTCGGTCCGCGACCTCTCCGAGGGTGACTACGTCTCCGCCGAGAGCCACGTCACCTGCGGTGTGTGCTTCCACTGCCGCACCGGGAAGGCGCACATGTGCGAGCAGACGCAGATCCTCGGCGTCGACCGCGATGGAGGCTTCGCCGACTACGCCGCAATCCCGGCATCGGTGGTGTGGCGCAACGATCGCGCCAAGCTTCCGCCAGAGATCGCATGCCTGCAGGAGCCGTTCGGCAACGCGGTGTTCGCGACTTCGACGCAGGACCTGGCCGGCCGCGCCGTCGCCGTGCTCGGATGTGGGCCGGTCGGGCTCTTCACGATCGCGATCGCGAAGGCGTTCGGCGCGGGGAGGCTCTTCGCGTCCGACCACGTCCCGTTCCGGATGGAGCTGGCGCGAACGCTCGGCGCCGACGCGGTCGTCGACGTGGACGAGGTCGAGGACGTGCCGGGCTGGTTCGCCGGGCAGAACGACGGCATCGGCGTCGGCGTCGTCTTCGAGATGTCCGGGGCGCTGCGCGCGATCGAAGACGCGTTCGGGATCGTGCGGCACGGAGGCAACGTCGTTCTCTTCGGTATCCCGGCGCGTCCGGCGACGATCGACATCGCCGAGTCGCTCATCTTCAAGAACCTGACCGTGACGGCTGTCAACGGAAGGGAGATCTGGGAGACCTGGTACACGACGCGCTGGCTGCTCGAGCACGGTGTCGTCGATCTCCGCCCGCTGATCACCGCCGAGCTTCCGCTCGAGCGCTACGAGGAGGCCTTCGCGCTCCTCGAGTCGGGTGAGGCCTGCAAGATCGTCCTGCGACCGAACGGAGCAACCGCATGACCGAGACGGACATGACGACGCTCGACCAGCAGCTCGGCGCGGAGCTCGACGCGCTCCGCGACGCCCGGACGTACAAGCGCTTCCTCACGCTGCAGTCGCCGCAAGGCGCGGTCGTGCAGATGGAAGGACGCGGCGACGTGATCGTCCTCTCGTCGAACAACTACCTCGGGCTCGCCGGGCACCCGGAAGTCGTCCGCGCGGGCATCGAAGGGCTCGAGCGCTACGGCGCCGGTACGGCCTCGGTGCGCTTCATCTGCGGGACCTTCGAGCCGCATCTCGCGCTCGAGCGCGCGCTTGCGGACCTGTCCGGCACCGAAGCGGCGCTCACGTACGTCTCCTGCTGGAACGCGAACGAAGCGTGCATTCCGAGCCTCACCGACGAGACCACGGTCATCCTCACCGACGAGCTCAACCACGCGAGCCTCATCGACGCGATCCGGCTCTCGCGGCCCGCGTCCAAGGTGATCTACCCGCACTCGGACATGGATGCGCTGCGCGAGGGCCTCCAGGCAGCGCCGCGTGGCTCGCGCAAGCTCGTCGTCACCGACGGCGTGTTCTCGATGGAGGGAGATCTCGCCAAGCTGCCCGAGATCGTCGAGCTGGCCCGCGAGCACGACGCCGTCGTCGTCGTGGACGACTCGCACGGGGTCGGCGTCCTCGGGGAGACTGGTCGCGGCACCGTGGAGCACTTCGGCCTCCTCGGCGAGGTCGACGTCATCACCGGGACGCTCGGAAAGGCGCTGGGCGGAGCGGCCGGGGGCTACGTCGCCGCGTCGGAGGAGGTCTGCGACGTCCTCGCGCAGCGCTCGCGGCCGCAGCTCTTCTCGAACGCGCTCCCACCGACGGTCGCCTGCAGCGCGCTCCGCGCGATCGAGCTGATGCTCGAGCAGCCGGAGCTTCTGCGGCGCCTGCGGGAGAACACCCGCGTCTTCCGTGAGCTGCTCACCGAGGCCGGCTACGCGCCTCTCGACGGTGAGGCGGCGATCGTGCCGATCATCGTCGGCGAGACCGCCGAGGCGATGGCGCTGTCGGCGCGACTGCTCGACGAGGGCGTCTTCGTCACGGGATTCGGGTTCCCGGTCGTTCCGGAGGGAACCGCCCGCGTCCGCGTGCAGATGTCAGCGGCGCTCGAGCAAGAGCACCTCGAGCGCGCGATCGACGCGTTTCGCCGCGTGCGCTCCGAGTAACCCGATCGGGGCACGAGGAGTCTGAGCGAACGCGACGAATGTGCGGCCATGGATAACTGGCCCGTCAACATCGTGGGTCTCGGCCTCATCCTGGCCGGGGTCCTGTTCATGTACTTCCTGAACTTCGTCGGAATCATCATCGGCCTGATCCTCATCATCGGCGGGATCATGGCGCTGTGGATGACATACCGGCGCAAGAAGTACCCGGCTACCGGGTCCTGAGCAGCGAGCGGCCGTGAGCGCGGCCGCCTCAGGATCTCGTACGCGATCGGTAGTCCGCGAAAGCGGATGTCCGATCTTGCGCACTACTTCCGCGTGAACACGTAGTCGTTCGCGCGTGCCGCCATGTGACAGTTCTGGCAGAGCTGTCCCTGCGCGAGGACGCCGTACCGGTTGCCGGAGAGCTCGTACTCGATGTACCGCCACCTGCCGTTCAGCTTGCGCATGACCGCGACCTGGCTCGGCAGGCCCTTGCGTCCGGCGGGCTGGATCGTCTTCACGATGACGGTGCCGTTCGGGTAGCGCTTGCCGATCTTCCTCTTGCTCGCGTAGACGTTCTTCACGCCCCGATGCGCGCTCGAGAGCGGGCCGGTGCTCGTGAACGGCTTCTCGTTGATCCGCGGCCACTTCGCATAACCGTTCGTGTACGAGGGAAGGCCGTTCGCCGAAGTGCTTGCCAGCGCGACGACGCCCACCGCCGCCGCCAGGGCGACGACGCCGACGACCCCGAGGATTCGTAGAGGCACGACTCGATGATGCCTCACGTGCAGCGCCAGGTTCTGAACAGAGGCTTGCATACCGTGTCCCGACATCGCAAGACTCTCGGGACGGGAGGTATGGGGTGAACTCCGACGTTGCGACCAGCATCCCGAGAGAGGACGCGCGCCGCCGCTCCGCCAGGCGGCCGTGGAGGGCGCTCGCGGTGCAGCTTCTCGGCCCGCTGACCATCGTCGGCGGGTTCGTGTGGGCGGTTGCCCAGCCGTACCGCATCGTCCTCCTCGACCGCGACGGACGCGGGCTC
>DASUTR010000455.1:0-3024 GCA_036374535.1 Polyangiaceae bacterium | reverse complement strand
CCACCGGTTGGAGACGCTCCACCGGTTGGAAATGCTCCACCGGTTGGAGATGCTCCACCGGTTGGAAATGCTCCACCGGTTGGAAATGCTCCGCCGGTTGGAAATGCTCCGCCGGTCGCGGTACCTCCCGTCGGAAATCCGCCTCCCCTACCGCTTGCTCCGCCGGTACTCGTGCTGCCGCCCTGGACCCCGCCGCCTCGCCCCGGCGTGCTCCCTTTCGGGATTTCCCCCGGCGGATTCAGGTTGCAGGCCCAAAACGCGCCAAAGAGTGCCAGCGGAGCTAAGACGCGCACACCCATTGCCTGACCCGTGTTCAGCATTAATCGAGCCAACGCGGCGCGCGACGAAACAGCTGAGGGGCGCTGCGCCAAACGGCACACATTGACACAAGCCCCGATCGATTCGCCCTTGTTGGCGGCTTCGTGTTCGGGCCCCTCAGTGGTTTCGCGTCGCTTGTTTGGCTCGCTGTAGCAAGGCGCGGGCCGCGTCGATGTTGGGGGGATGGCTCGCCAGGCCGCTCCGAACACGCTCGAGCTCGCTGATGATGTCGCCGAGCGCGCTCGCGACCTCGTCCGAGTTCGTCGCGAAGATGTCGTTCCAGATCCCCTCCGCGCCTCCGGCGGCGCGCGTCGCGCCTTCGTACGCCGGTCCCGCAGCCTGCTCGGCGCTCGCGCCCGACGCCGCGACGGCGAGCGCGCTCGTGACGAGCTGGGTCGCGTGGCTCGTCCGCGCGACGGCGCGGTCGTGCTCTGCGATGCCGAAACGTACCGGCACGGCTCCGAAGCTCTTCACGAGCGCCTCCACTTCGTCGGCCGCGTCGGCGTCGCTGTTTTCCGGACACAGGAGCCAGCGTCGAGCGCGAAAGAGGTCGGCGCGCGCGAGCTCCGCGCCGCCCACGCGCGCTCCGGCCATCGGATGGCCCGGTACGAAACGCCCGCGCCGCGGCGAGGCGTCGGCCGCAAGCGCGATGCTGCGCTTCGTCGAACCGCAGTCGGTGACGAGCGGCGCGGCGGCGAGCGCGCGCGGCACGAAGAGCTCGATGGCTCGCACCGGAGCCGCGAGCACGATCAGGCTGGATGCTGCGAACGCCGCGTCCACGGCGTCCCCGTCGTCGGCATCGATACGCTGTTCGGTCAGGCGTTTCACGGCTTCCGTCGCGAGCACGGCGGCACGATCGACGCCGGCGATCTCGGCGCCGGGGCGTGCTTCGCGCAACGCGAGCGCGACCGACCCGCCGATCAACCCGAGCCCGACGATGACGACGTTCATCGGCGAACCGCGGCACCCACGGCGCGCACGCGCTCGGCGACCGCGACGGCGTCCGCCCAGCGGAGCGTCGCCGGAACCCGCGCGATCTCCCCGTCGCGTCCGACCCACGTGCGCAGGATCACGCCGTCCGCTCCGGCCGCGATGGCCGCGCACGCCGCCGCCGAAACGTAGCGCGCGCGCTCGGCGATGGTCGGAACGTCGACGACGATCGGAAGGTGGGTGCGCTGCTTGGCGCGCGCGATGGCGGCGACCTCGAGCGTACGAGCGCCGCTCGGGTATTCGCCGCCCGCTTCGAGCAGCACGACCTGGCACTCGCCGCGCTCGAGCTCTCGTTCGGCCGATTCGATCCAGGCGTTCGCGCCTGCGGACGGCGGCCGCTCGATGAAGCGAACCGGATAGCGCTGCCCCGCCGGCTGGGGGTGCATCGACAGACACGCGAGCGAGCCGAGCCCCTCGTGCGGGAGGTGCGAGCGTGTGACGGTGGCGTCGAAGGGTCGACCCGCCTGCACCGCGTACGGAAACTGCGACGGCGCCCCCGTATCGTCACCGGGCGCGCTGCGCCCGCCGTCCCCGACGGGCTCGATCGCGACCCACGGACGATCGCCGCCGATCGTGCCCCAGGGTCCTTCGACGCTGGTGTCGCGCTGGCGAAAGCGGCGCGACGCGAGTCGGTACGGCTCACTCACGCGCATGACCTGCGCGACGCCTTCGAGCTCCCGCACGACCGCGACGTCGTTCTGCGTGACGTCGCCGACGACCCCCAGAATCGTGCGCTGCGCGCCGCTCGACCGATGCACGTCGAAACCCGCCGAAACCAAGAATCCAATCACGGCCTCGACCGCTGGATCGGACGCCCCAAACTCCATCACGACGATCATGAGCGAAAGGCGAGGTTAGTACCGGGGAGGTAGGGGAACAATCAGAGATCGAGCACGATTCGCAGTCTCTCGTCGATTTCCGCGAGCGTGCGATCACGGAGCTTTCCGAGGCGCCCCGGCTCGAGCCTGTCCGCGCGCAGCGTGTGGAGCCACGAGCACACCGCGACGTGATCGGCTTCGGCGCCCGCCTCGCGCGCGGGGATGCGCACGGCGAGCGGTTGCCCTGCGAAGAGCTCCGCCTCGGGGTCGAGGGGGACCACCACGACCGTGGGCAGCATCGCGTTCAGCGGAGCGGGCTGGATCACGACGACCCGCTCGCCCTCGACACCGGCTCCGAACCCGAGGCGGCGCTTCACGCAGAGGACGTCACCCCGCTCACTCATCGATGCGCTCGAATGCCTCGGTGACTTCCAACATCCGCCGACGGATCTCGGGAGACATCGCCGCTTGTACGCCGCGATAGAACTCCTCGCGCTCGGCGCGTTCGAGCGCGCTCGCCAAGAGCTCCCTCGCGACCTCCGACTCCGTGCGTTTGAGGCGCTTGGCGACCGCGCGCAGCCGCGCGCGGGTTTCCGGCGGAATGTTGAGGTTGATTCGCTCCAATCGCATCCTCATAGAGGATACGTTCGAGGATATGATTGCGTCAAAACACCGAGCCCGCTGGTAAGCTGTCGAACGCGGTTCCTCGGCGTCTTCGAGTCGCCGAAATCCAGTGTCGACGGACAATCGCCTTTTTCGTTCTCTTTACAGCCCCTAACCACTCGGGTAGTTCGGCGATGCACGAGGGACCAGGCGAGACGGAGTCCCCCGTTTCGAACACTCCGATCGCGTTTCCTGAAACGTCGGTCGGGGGCGGCGCCACATGAACCCTGCCTCC
>DASUTR010000454.1:0-9674 GCA_036374535.1 Polyangiaceae bacterium | reverse complement strand
ATCGCGTGCGGCGGGATCGCCGCGGCACGCCTGTTCCGAAGCGTGGAGACGGGTTTCATCGCGGCGGCTCTGCTCGCCGCTGACGGGTTTTTCATCGCCTACTCGCGCGCGGCGCTGCTCGACGGCTACCTCGCGCTCGCGGTGACCCTCGCGCTCATTCTGGTCACATTTCGCTGGGGACTCGTCACGTCCCTCATCGGGGGCGTCCTCTGCGGCGCCACGATGAACGTCAAGTTCAGCGGCGTCGGCTTGTTCGTTCCGCTGCTGTTGACCGTGCTCCTCACGCCCACCCCGGCACGGAAGCGGGCCGCCTACGCGGCGCTGCTCCTGGGAGTGGGCGTAGCAACGTACCTCGCCTTGTTCGTACTCGGCTTGGCCGTCGCGGAACAGACGGCCACGCTGTCCGCTGCGGTGCAGAGGACCGTGGAGCTCTATGAACATCACGCCCGGCTCACGGACATGAAGCACCCGATGACCTCCGGGTGGGCGACGTGGGCGCTCCCCGCCCGGCCGCTGCTCATGGCGAACGTCGTGAAGCTCGAGCACGTCCGCGTGTTGAGCTCACTCGGAAACCTCGCGGTGTGGTGGTCGTCCGTGGCGTTCGCCGTCACGCTCGCCGTGACGCTCGTCTGGTACGGAGCGAAGGAGGCGGCGCTGGCGCCGGAGGCTCCTTCGTCCGATGCCCCGGTCTCGGTGCGGACGTTCCTCGCCACCCACGGGCGCCAGGCGCTGATCGCACTCGCCGCTGCGCTGGGCTTTCTAGCGCCGTGGGTGCTGTCCCACCGAGATTCCTACATCTACCATTTCCTTCCCATCTACGCCGCGCTCATCCTTCTGCTCGCGGGCTTTCTCGGATTCGTTCGAGAGCGCCAGCGCATTCGCGTGCTCGGCTTCCTCGTGCTCGTCCTCTTGGTGGCCGCGTTTTATGCGCCGGTCTGGTCGCTGATGCCGATGTCGCAGGATGCCGTGCGCGCTCGCTTGTTCCTTCCCTCATGGCGCTGATGAAGCTCTTCGTCGAACCGTGGCGGGAACGCGCCATCGCGGCCGTCGGGCTCGTCGGCGCTCTCGTGCTCGTGACGGCCGGCAGTGGCGCGCCGGCGGCGCAGCGAGGGCCGGTGCGCTTCGAGGTAACCGTCGTGCCGAGCGATGCGACCGACCTCGATTGTGCAAGTGACGCCGCCGTGGGCGGCCATCGTTGCGCGTTCGACGCAAACGGCGAGCCCGCCGCCGAAATTTCGCGACCGTTGCGTCCCTACACGAGCACGCACGGCGAGCTGCTCCTGATTTCGGGCGCGTTCGAAACACCCGAGGTCGCCAAATGGCTCGAGACGGCGCGCCGTAGGGGCTCGAATCGCGTTGCCCTACGCTGCCGTGGCCGCTGGCTCGGGCATGCCGCACGTGTCGGCATCCGCATGCGCCGAACGGACGCGTTCGTCACCCACCGCAACGTGCCCACCGTGCTCGCCGAACAATGCAGCGTGAAGCCGTGACGCAGGGCGTCTACCCCGTGACCTCGCGCTAGCGAGGCTCGCAACTTCAACGGACGCCGTTGCGCTCGCCGCCCAGCGCCCTCCGGCGCTCGAAGGCCGCCCGGCACGCCCGGGCCCTCCCCGTCTCGACCGTGCAGCGCAACAGTTGTCGATCGTAGGGCACGACGAGGCATTCGCGCGTGAGCTCGTCGACTTGCTCGCGGAGCGCGAGCTCGCGCCGGGTGGCGGCCTCGCGGCCGTTCGGTTCGGGAACGCCGTAGAACGTGCGCGCGAAGCGCCGGCACTCTTCGGGACCGGGCGCCTTACGCTCACACGCGCCCGCCAGCACGCCGAGGAGGACGGCGAGCGAGGCGCGCCACGACACTAGCCGCGGAGCTCCGCGCCCAAGCTCGTGCGCGCCGCGTCCACCATGCGCTTTTCGACCGCGTCGACCTCTTGATCGGTGAGAGTACGCGCGTCGTCCGCGCCCGCGCGCGCCTTCGGATCGCGGTAGATCACGCGGAACGTGAGCGAGCGCCGACCTTCGGGCACCGAGCCTCCCCGGAACTCTCCCACGACTTCGATCGATTCGCAGAGCTCGCCCGCGGCAGAGGCGAGCGTGCCCGCGACGCGCTCGGCGAAGAGATCGTTTCCGACGACGAGCGAGAGATCTCGCGTCACGGCGGGCAGGCGCGGGACGGGGCGATAGCGGGGCATCATCCGGCCGACGCGATCGAGCTCCTCGAGATCGAGCTCGACGACGAGCGCCGGACCCCCGAGGTCGAGAGCCTCGATGACGTCGGGATGTAGGGGGCCGAAGCGTCCCACGGCGACGTCGCCGGCGAGAACTTCGGCCGCTCCGCGCGGGTGCAGGCCCGCGGCGCCGGGCGCGTTGCCGAGCGAACGCACGCTCGCTTCGTGGCCGGAGAGTCGCTCGACCATCTCGAGCGCGACGGCCTTCGCGTCGTACACGTCGACGTCCGGCGGCGTCGGGACCAGGTGCTCGCGCCGGGGCCCGGCGAGCACCGCCGCGAACCGCAGGCGTTCGACCGGCAGCCGGCCCACGTCGTCCGCGAGCCGCGGGCGCGGGCCGTCGCTCGCCCGCGTGACCGGCTCGTGGAACGTCGCGCCGACGCAGAACAGCCGCACCGCGGTTTCACCGTGACGGCGCGCCGACGCGAGCGCGCCGAGCAGGCCCGGCAGGAGGCTCGTGCGCATGACGCTTCGCTCCTCGCCGAGCGGGTTCTTCACGCGTACGGCGACCGGAGGTGCTTTGACGCTCTCGAGATCGCTCGGCGACACGAAGGCGTACGTGAGCGCTTCGCTGAGGCCGAGGTTCACCGCGGCGTGCGCCGCCTCGCGATCGAGCGCGCCGCCGCGCGGCGGCCGGCGCGGCAAGGCGTCCGGCAACCGTGTCGGGATCTTGTCGAAGCCGCGCACCCGCGCGACCTCCTCGATGAGATCCACCTCGCTCGTCACGTCGGGACGGAACGACACCGGTCGGACCTCGGCGGTCGCGGACGCCCCCGTCCCCTGCACGGCGACGGGAAAGCCGAGCCGTTCGAGAATGCCCGTCGCCTCGGCGAACGGGACGGCGACGCCGAGCAGCCGATCGAGGCGCGCCGAGCGCAGCGTGACCGGGGCCTCGGCGCCGCGCGGCGCGCGAGCGTGGATCGAACCTTTCACGACGCGACCGCCCGCGAGCTCGGCGAGCAGCGTCTTTGCGCGTTCGAGGACGCGCGGCACGGCGCCGTAGTCGATGCCGCGCTCGAAACGATGGCTCGACTCGGTGTGCATGCCCTGGCGGCGCGCAGTGCGGCGCACGCCGCGCGGCGAAAAGTACGCGCACTCGAGCAGCACGCGCGTGGTCTTGGCGCCGATCTCGCTGTCCTTGCCGCCCATGATGCCCGCGAGCGCGACCGCGCCCTCGCCGTCGGCAATCACGAGATCGTCGGGGCCGAGCGTGCGCACCACGCCGTCGAGCGTCGTGAACGGCTCGGCGTCGCGGGCGCGGCGCACGACGATGCGAGCACCGCGGACGTTGTCGAGATCGAAGGCGTGCAGCGGCTGCCCGTACTCGAAGAGCAACAGGTTCGTCACGTCGACGACGTTCGAGATCGCGCGTACGCCGAGGCTCTCGAGCCGCCACTTGAGCCAGAGCGGTGACGGACCCACCCTCACGTCGAGCACGGCGCCTGCCGCGTAGTGGGGACAGCGCTCGAAATCGCGATTTTCCACCGTGACGAGCGCGGCGAGCTCGTCGCTCGGCGATTCGGGTTCGGCGACCGGCGCCTGCTCGAAGCGTGTCTCGTAGAGCGCCGCGAGCTCGCGAGCGACGCCCACGTGACCGAGCGCGTCGGGGCGATTCGGCGTCACGTCGAGCTCGAAGACGACGTCCACGGCGGACGGAACGAGCTCCGCGAGCGTGCGGCCCGGCTCGGCCGTCTTCGGCGGCAGCACGATGATTCCCTCGGCGCTCTCGGTCAGGCCGAGCTCCGCCTCGCTCACGAGCATGCCCTCGCTCGTGACCCCGCCGATGTCGCGGGCGGCGAGCGGCCCTGGAAAGCCGGGCAGCTTCGCGCCGAGCGGCGCGAGCACGACGAGACCGGGCGGCTCGGGCACGTTGGCGGCCCCGCACACGAGCTTCTGAACGCCGGAGCCGTGATCGACCGTCACGAGCCGGAGACCCGAGCGCTTGGGATGAGGCTCGATGGCCGTGACGCGAGCGAGGCGCACCTCGGCGAGCGCGGCGCCGTACGGCGTAACGCCGTCGACCGCGAGCCCCGCCGCACTCAGCCGTTCGGCGACCTCGTGCGGCGACGCCGTGAGCGCCGGAAGCAGCTCACGAATCCAGTTGTACGAAACGCGCATGGCGGGGCGCGGAGGCTAGCATGGCCGCCCCCGCCCGCTCGGCCTCCGCGTCGACCGCCTACGGTGTGGCCGGCGCTGCAGGCGCCGCCGGCGGCGGGGTGGCGGGCGTGGCAGGTGCCGGCGCCGGGGCCTTCGGCTTGGCGCTGGTCGCGGGCTTCGCTCCGGCGTCGGCCGCCGCGGGCGCTCCGCCGTCCTTCGCTTCCTCCGGCTTCTGGAATTTCTTCGGCTCGGCGAGCGCCCATTCGGCGGCCCACGACGAGATGCTCACGAACTCCTCGATGCCCGTCGCCTGGACCCAGCGGCTCGTGCCCTCTGCGGTCGCGCCGACCTTGACCTCGCGCTTGGCGCCGTCGTTCAACGTGATGGCGAGCGTCGCCGAAGGCTTGTCGAGACCGAGATCCGCCGCGGACTTGCCCTTCTCGGCGAAACCGTCGGCGTTGAGCGCCTTGTAGGCGCGGAGCAGGTCACCGACCTTCGTGTCGTCGTAGCGCTCGATGTCCCTGTCCTTGAACCGGCCCTTCCACTTGTCGCCGTCCTTCTTGAAATCGAAGCGGCCGTGCTCGTTCTCGATCGTGACGGAAGTCGCGTTCGTGTCCTCGAACTTGAAGATCGTCGTGTCGCGCCAACCCTTGAGGTCGCGCTCGTAGAGGTAGCTCGAGTACCCCTTGATGGCGTACACGCCGTCCTTGCCGGCGATGCGCGTCATCTGCCCGCGGCCGCCGTTCTCGCCGAAGCGCGCGTCGAGCATGACCTTGTCGCCCTTCTTGATCACGGCGTGCAGGCCCTGGCTGTCGCCGACCTTGAACTTTTCGTAGCTGGCTTTGCCGGCGTCGATGAGCTCCGTGAGCTTCAGCGTCTTCAAGTTGTCGAGGAGACTCTTCACGTTCGGTTGATTGGCCGCGGCGTCGAGCGGCCGGACGACGCGCCATTCCTCGCCCTTCTTCGCGAGCTCGAAGTCGGTGCCCGCTCCGCCGTCCTCGCCGGCCTTCGTGAGCACGATGCTGTCGATGCCCTTGATGTCCTCGTCCGTGATCGCAAGCTTCGGAAGCTGCGCCGCTTGTCCCGACAGCGTGTAGCGCTCTTCCTCGGCTTTCGCTTGCTTCTTCGCGAAGTAGATGCCGCCTCCGAGGATGGCGAGCACACCGACAGCCACGTAGAGCTTCGTATCCATCGTACCCATGGTTTTCCTCAGATCTTGAAACTCGAACGCTGAGCGTCACGCCGACGCCAGCGGAAGATCCCGAACAAGCCGAACACGATCGGCATGCCCAAGGTGAGCGATACCCAGACCTTCGTCTGGAGCGTCTTTCGTGCCTTCTTGTACTCTTCGTCCTTGCGCTTGATCTCGGCCTCGTTGTCCTCGGCCTTGAACTTCGGCTTGCTCACGCTCGCGTAGGTGAGCCCGGGCTCGGTCATGAGCTTCGCGCTCGCGGCGATGAGATCGGAATCTCCCGCCATCCAGTCGAGCGTGTTCTTGAACGAGAGAATCGTGCTCGTGAGGTGCTTCGTGTACGGCTGCGCGATCGCGAGCAGCGTCTCGTCGCCGCCTACGTTGCCGAACATCTGGAACTGCCCGCCGAGCTCGGGGCCGTTGCCCGCGTAGGCGAACGGGTTCGAGAGGAACAGGCTCGAGGAGACGACGAGCACGCGGGAATCCGCGGGCGCTCGCTCGGCCGGCTTGATGGCGTCGTCGGGCGAACCGGCGAACGCGCTCTTCAGCTTGCCCTGCGCCACGGCCGCGATCACCCGCTGCTCTTGGGGCGGCTTCGGCCGCCACTCGGCGCGGAGCTTCATGTCGACGGTGTCGGACTTTTCGACCGTGGTTTCCGGCGTCGTCTTGGCGACAGCGTAAACCTTCACGTCCTTCGGCTGCTTGTCCGGCAGGATCTTCAAGCTCGAGGGGAACGGGAAGATCACCTCGTCCATCCGGAAGAAGGCCGGGAAGCCCGTGTCGAGCGCCTTCTCCTCCTCGCTGAAGCGGATGTCGTTCGTGACGTGCGCGATACCGGGATGACGGATCCAGGTCGGTCCGCCTTGCGTCATCACGCCGATGCGGAACTGCGCGCCGTAGTCGAACACGGCGTCCTTGTTCATCTGGATGCCGTAGCCGGTGAGGAGCTTGTCGAGATTGTGCGTGCTGAGCTCCGCGCTCATGCTCGGATCTTGCGGCTTGAGCGTGACCGCCGAGGCGTAGACGACGAGCGCCTTCTTGCCGAGCATCAGGAACTCGTCGATGCGGCGAAGCTCCTTGTCCGTGTAGTCCTTGCGCGGCTGCGTGATGACGAGCCCGACGAAGCCCTTGTCGATGGGCTCGTTCTCGTTGAGCTTGACCTCTTCCACTTTGTAGAAGGGAAAGGCCTGCTCCATGATGCTCTGCATGCTCGGCGAGCCCTGACGGCCCTGCTTGGGAACGAGGTTCTGGTCGCTGAGCTTGACCTCGTCCTTCTCGCTGATGACGCCGATGCGGTGCTTGATGTCGTCGGCCTTGTCGCGGATCTCGCGGATCTTGTTCGTGATCCAGAACTCGATGCCGTCGCCCTGGTTCGGGTTCAGGACCGGGATCACGGCCTTTTCGCTGCCGTACTTGAAGACCAGGCCCATGTAGCCCTGGGCGATCGAGGCCTGATCCTCACCCGTCTGCGACGGATCGACGAAGGGCTGCTCCTGGAGGCCCGCCTCCTTCGCCTGCTCGCGCAGCGCGTCGGTGTTCGCTTCGATGAGCGTGAACTTGAACTTGCCCTTCCCCGCCGCCTCGTACTCCTTCAAGAGGTCGGTGAGGTCGGCCACGAACGCGTCGAGCTGGGGCAGGCCGGTGCGCACGTAGGCGTCGACCTGAATCGGGTTTTTGAGCGTTCCGAGCAGCCGTCCGCTGCCCTCGCTCAACGTGTACTTTTCGTTCTTCGTCCAATCCTTCCTCGCGTAGAGGAGGGAGGAGAGAAAATTCACGGCGACGACGATCGCCGCGATGAGGACGACGAGAAGACCGGCCTGCGCAGCCGCGCTTCGCCGCTGTTCTTCGGATGCCATGTTACGCCCACTTCCTGCGCTCGAGCGCGCGGAACGAGATGACGAGCGAAAGCGCCGTCACCGAGAGGAAAAATATGATGTCGCGGCTGTCGAGCAGCCCGCGCCAGAAGCTCGAAAGGCGAGTCTGGAAGCTCACGTAGCGGAGGATCGTCGCGAGCGACCCGGCCCCCAGCGCTTCGGCGATGTCGTCGAAGAACCAGAGCGCGCCCAACACGACGACCGTCACGAAGAACGCGATCGCCTGACTTTCGACGAACGAGCTCACGAGCAGGCCGACCGCGACGGCCGCCGCCGAGAACAGAATGAGCCCGAAGTAACCGCTCACCACGGGACCCGAGTCGAGCGGACCGAGGCTCCACGGCCAACGGAACATCATGAACGGGTAGACCACCGTGGCGAGTACGAGCACGAGCACGAGTCCGAGCGCGCCGAGGTATTTTCCGCCGATCACGTCGCTGTCCTTCACGGGCAACGTGATGAGCATCTCGAGCGTGCCGCTCCGCCGTTCTTCGGCGACGAGGCGCATCGTCACGACCGGGACCACGAGCAGGCTAAGACCGAGCGGCGCGAACTCGAATAGTCGCGACACCGTCGCGCGGTCGACCTGCCAGAACCCGCCGCGCCAGAAGAAGAACAAGAACCCGATCGCGAGAAAGCTCAGGCAAATCACCACGTAGGCGAGCGGGGAATCGAAATACGAACGGAATTCGCGCTTGGCGATGGTCAGCATCGGCGCCATGGCTCAACCCTTTCCCTTCTCTTGGGGTCGGTCTTCTTCTTCCTCGTCGTCGTCGTCGTCGTCGTCGTCCTCGTCCTCGTCATCCTCTTCTTCTTCTTCGTCTTCCTCTTCGGCCTTGGACGCCGCCTTTCGTGTCGGCGGGTCCTCGTCCTCGTCCTCGTCCTCGTCGTCCTGATCGGCGGGGGCGTGGGCGTCCGCCCAGGCGTCGCCGCGATCGAGGCGCTCGTCGCCGCGGGTGAGGTCGCGGAACACGGCCTCGAGCGATTTCGCGTCGCGACGGAGCTCGAGCAGCGTCCAGCCCTTCTGGAGGACGAGCCGGGAAATTTCCTTGCGGAGATCTCCGTCGAGCGGACCCGTGAGCTCGAACTTCAGAGCGCTTTCGTCGGTCGGAAGCTCGCGCGCACTCTCGACGCCGGGGACGCTGCGGAGCGCGCTCACGACCTCGGCGGCGGTCGGCTTCTTGCCGTCGGACGGCGAGTCGTCGATGGTGAGGACGTAGCGAACGCCGCCCGTCTTGGCGCGAATCTCGTCGAGCGGACCGTCGGCGACGACGCGTCCCTTGCTGACGATGATGGCGCGCGCACACGATTCCTCGACCTCGGCGAGGTTGTGGGTCGAGAGCAGGATCGTGCGATCCTTGCCAATTTCCTTGATGTAACGGAGGACCTCGGCCTTCTCGTTGGGATCGAGATCGCTCGTCGGCTCGTCGAGCACGAGGATGGGCGGATCGTGGATCAACGCCTGACCGAGCCCGACGCGCTGGCGGTAGCCGTGCGACAGCGTCCCGATTTCCTTGCCGAGTGATTGTGCGAGACCGCACACCTCGACGACCTTCTTCATGCGCTTTCGGAACGTCGAGTCGTCGAGCCCGCGGATGTCGGCCGCGAACTTCAGGTACTCCCAGACGTTCATGTCCGTATAGAGCGGCGCGCGCTGAGGCAGGTAGCCGAGCACCTTCCTCACGGCGAGCGGCTCGTCGAAGACATCGTGACCGTTCACCTTCGCCGTCCCCGCGGTCGGCGAGATGAAGCACGTCAGAATGCGCATCGTCGTCGATTTTCCGGCGCCGTTCGGGCCCAGAAAGCCGACGACCTCACCCCGCTTCACGTCGAAGCTCACCTTGTCGAGGGCCCGCACCGCACCAAAGCGTTTGGTGAGGCCGCTCGCCTGAATCATCACGTCGGTTGCCATCCGAGCTCCTTCGGTTCTCGCATTTCGCCCGGTTTTCCCGGCCTCCGCGCGCCGCGCGGCCCGAGACAAGGGCGGCGGCATCCTACTTTCGCGCGGATCGCTGTCAACCAGCGGCCGGGAAGTACCAAGCACGCGCACAAACCGGCGGCAGGCCGGGGTATTCCCGGCGGCGTCACGTCGGCTTCCTTCGACTTCGTTAGCGAAGTGCCCGAATCGGCACGTCCTTCGGACGCCGGGCCGGGCCGGGCCGGGCCACGGCGGGGGTGGTTCAGAAAAGCCGCGCGTGTCCGAGGCTGAGCGGCTCGTCGCCGCGGCGCGGCTTGATGAACACTTCGTAGTTCCCGCTCTCGTCGAGCCGCTTCGGGAGCTCGAGGCGA
>DASUTR010000453.1:0-9574 GCA_036374535.1 Polyangiaceae bacterium | reverse complement strand
TGCGCAATGGCCGGCCAGGTCATGCCGTCGCCGCCGAGCGTCTGTTCGGCGGCCATCGCGTAGGCCAGATCGCCGAGCGACACCATGCCGAGGAGCCGGCGCTGCTCGTCGACGACGGGAACGCGACGGATCTTGTGCTGCTGCATGATGGCTTGCACCGTCGCGGGCGTGTCGCGCGGCGAGCACGTCTTCACGTCGCGCGCCATGGCGCTCGCGACGCGGGAGTCGCGCAGCGGGACGCCCTGAAGGTGAGCGGCCATCGCGAGATCGCGATCGGTGATGATCCCGACGACGCGATCTTCGGAGTCGATCACCGGCACGGCGCCGCAGTCGATCTCCCACATGATCTGCGCGGCTGTCGCCAAGCTGTCGCTCGGAGTGCAGGTGCGCACGTCGCGGGTCATGATGTCCTCGATTTTCACGGGCAAGCTCCTTGGGTGGTCGAGCTGCCGCTCGAGACCCCCCCGGGTCCGTCGCGGGGGAGGCGAGCCTACCATTTGCGCTATACTTCTCGGGTTGGATTTTCACGCCTACGCCGAGCAACCGGACGACGAGCTCGACCTCCTGGAAGGAGCGCTGCTCATCGCCAAGGACGCTTATCCAGCGCTCGATCCGGCCGAGGTCGCGGCCCGCCTGGACGTCCTCGCCGAACCCCTGGTTCGAGCGGGAATCGCGTCGATGCCGGCGCCGATCCAAGCGCGCGCCCTGGCCGAACACCTGTTCGTACGCGTGGGGTTTCGCGGTAACCGCGACGACTACTACGACCCCAGAAATTCGTTCTTGAACGAGGTCGTGGCGCGCCGCATGGGGATCCCCATCTCGCTCTCGCTCGTCTACGTTGAGGTAGCGCGGCGCTCCGGCGTTTCTGCGAGCCCGGTCGGGTTTCCGGGACACTTCCTCGCGCGGGTCGACGACCTCGACCGCCGCGTCGTCGTCGACCCGTTTCACGGCGGCGAGGCGCTCGACGAGGTCGCGCTCGCCGAACTCCTTCGGCGCGCCGGATCGAAGCTTCGTTACAGCGCCGACATGATCGCGGCGACGCCCGTCCGCCACGTGGTCGCGCGTATGCTCATGAACCTTCGTGGCATCTACGCGAGCCGGGGCGATTATGCGCAGCTGCTCGTGGTGCTCGATCGCCTCATCGACATCTTGCCCGACGGTTCGGAGGAGCTTCGCGACCGGGGGCTTCTGCTCGGGCGGCTCGGGGCGCCCGAAGCGGCCATTCGCGACCTGGAGGCTTACGTCGAGCTCCAGCCCCACGCGAGCGACGTTCCCGAAGTCGGTCGCACCATCGAGCGCCTCCGAGCGTCCTCGCAGAAGGCGCCCAGCAACTGAGGCTGCGCTTGCGTCTTACGGGGTCTTCGGCACGCCGCCGCTCGTGAGCGCGCAGCTGTACGCGCCCACGAGGACGTATTCGCGCTTGCACTCGACGTCGGCCGTGGCGCCTCGGTCGCGGCCCTTTTCCGTCACGCGCACCTGGAAGCCGAACTTTTGCGAAAACGGCGAGCGCTCTTGGCGGAGAACGTTGAACGTGCAGCCGCCCGAGCCACAGGCCGCGCTCTCGGCGAGCTTCATCACCTCGGCGTTGTCCCCGTAGACGTTGTTGAGACCGAGCGCCGTCACGCCCAGGCAGATGGCCATGACGACCGCGCGAGTGAAGCCGCTCCGCTCCGCCATGTCAGCCCGCCATCTCGAGCTCGAAAAACGGCGGCGGGCGATCCTTCACCCACCAGAGCCCGCAGCCGACGCTCATCAGGTGCTTGCTCAAGATTCCGCGATAGTACGAGCCGTTGCGCACGAAGATGTCCGTGTCCGAGCGGGTCGTGTCCGCGCGTTCGCGAAGATCCTGCCGCGTCGTCACCTCGACGTAAACGAGCCCGCGCGACATGGCCGCGATGTTCGCGACGGCCGGCGCGACGTCCGGGTCGGGCAGGTACTGGAGCACGCCCTGACAGATGATGAGGTCGTGCTTTTTCCGGTCGCGCCACCGCGCGATGTCGCGGTGCATGTAGCCGTGCTTCTTGCACATGGCCTGGCTCACCTCGGTGCCGGTGTACTGCGCGCCCTTCTCGTTCTTTTCGATCCAGTGCTTCCAGAGACCGACGCCCGCGCCCACGTCGAGCACGCTCTTCACCTCGACCTTGTTGTAGCGGGCGAACTCGAACACGAACGAGGCGAGGTGCGCGTGCTCTTCGACGCTGATGACGCGGGTCTGGGGCGATTCGTAGAAGCGGTGGTAGTAGGCTTCGTCGAAGCGCCGGAAGCGATCCATAGCCCGTGAGTGTAGTACAGGCAGGTCGCAAGTAGACAGACGGGGGCCCCCGCCGACACGGCAGAAAGTCACGTTTTCGGGGTTCGTCCGCCCTCTGGCCGGCTGTGCGGTTGGCGGACCTTCGCGAGTGAGCTAAAGCGTGTCGTGCTCGCGAGGGTCGCCGGGCCTTGGGCCCGCCTCCGGACGAGTCGGAACTTTGAAAGGAACCAGATGGCGCAGTCGGAAGTCGTGAAAACCCCCCAGAAGAGCGAAGCGGAACCGAAGAAGCGGAAGCAGGAGAGCGTTTCGACCCAAACGGGCAAGACGTACCGCGTTCACGACATGGGCCTCGCCGACTGGGGCCGCAAAGAGATCGCCATCGCCGAGACCGAGATGCCGGGCCTCATGGCGCTGCGCGCCGAGTACGGCGCGTCGAAGCCGCTGAAGGGCGCGCGCGTCGCCGGCTGCCTGCACATGACGATCCAGACCGCCGTGCTCATCGAGACGCTGAAGGAGCTCGGGGCCGAGGTGACCTGGACCTCGTGCAACATCTTCTCGACGCAGGACCACGCCGCGGCGGCGATCGCCAAGGCGGGTATCCCCGTCTTCGCGTGGAAGGGCGAGACCGAGGAAGAGTACGACTGGTGCCTCGAGCAGCAGATCTTCGCGTTCTCGGGCGGCAAAGGCCCGAACATGATCCTCGACGACGGCGGCGACCTCACGCTGTGGATCCACAAGAAGCATCCGGATCTCTTCACGGGCTCCGATCCCATCCGCGGTCTGAGCGAAGAAACGACGACCGGCGTCCACCGCCTGTACGAGATGTTCAAAGCGGGCACGCTGAAGTGCCCGGCCATGAACGTGAACGACTCCGTCACGAAGTCGAAGTTCGACAACCTCTACGGCTGCCGTGAGTCGCTCACCGACGGCATCAAGCGCGCGACGGACGTCATGTTCGCCGGGAAGGTCGTCGTCGTCGCGGGTTACGGCGACGTCGGCAAGGGCTGCGCCCAGGCCGTGAAGGGCCTCGGCGCGCGCGTCGTCATCACCGAGATCGACCCGATCTGTGCGCTCCAGGCCGCGATGGAGGGCTACGAGATCATGACGATGGACCAGGCGGCTCCGCTCGCCGACATCCTCGTCACCGCGACGGGCTGCTGCGACGTGGTGCGCGGCGACCACATGAAGGCGATGAAGAACGAGGCAATCCTCTGCAACATCGGCCACTTCGACAGCGAGATCGACATTGCGTGGCTCGAGAACACGCCGGGGATCAAGGAAGAGAACATCAAGCCCCAGGTCGACCACTTCGTCTTCCCGGACGGCAAGAAGATCATCGTGCTCGCGCGCGGCCGCCTCGTGAACCTGGGCTGCGCCACGGGTCACCCGAGCTTCGTCATGAGCTCGAGCTTCACGAACCAGGTGCTCGCGCAGATCGCGCTCTTCACCGAGAAACACCCCCTCGGCGTGCACGTCTTGCCGAAGAAGCTCGACGAGAAGGTGGCCCGCCTTCACCTCGGCAAGCTCGGCGTGAAGCTCGACAAGCTCACGCAGAAGCAGGCCGAATACCTGGGTATTCCGGTCGAGGGGCCGTACAAGACGGATTGGTACCGGTACTGATTCGGGAACCGCGAAGCGGTTCAAGCGCACGTAAGGAGGGAGGCCCTCATGACGCCTGCGGAAAAGAACATCGTCCGTTCGCTGGTCGCCGTCGCCTGGGTGGACGGCAAGCTCGAGTCCGGCGAGTCGAGCGTCATCGAGGGTCTCCTTACCGGCTTCGACGCGAGCGAGGCCGAGGAGCGGGAGATCCTCGAGTACGCGAAGACGCGACGCACGCTCGAGAACGACATCCCGCTCGCGGATCTCGGTACCGGCGACCGCGAGCTTCTCCTGTCGAACGCGGCGCTTCTCACGCACGTCGACGGCAGCCAGAGCCCGAAGGAGCGAGCGATCCTGAGGAAGCTCGCCGACATTCTCGGGTTCTCGAGAGACGAGGCCAACGACATCCTCGCGTCGGTGAGCGACGGAGCGCTCCGTCTGAGCGAGCGCGTTCTCGAGCCGGACGAATAGAGCCCGGGCCAGCGTAAGTCGGGAAGCGAATCCCGAAGCTCCTGCGAAACGCCCCGCTCAGCCCGGATACCAGATCTTTCGCGGATCTTCGGGCGAGCGCACGTAGTCGAATGCGGCGTCGGTGAGCGCCTTCAAATCGTACTTGGGCCGCCAGCCGAGCAGGAGCTTCGCCTTGGTGTTGTCGAGCCAGGTCGAGTGGTACGGCGTGCGGATGCGCACCGCGGGAAGCCGGCGTGTCTGCTCCAGGTACGCGCTGAGCTCACCGTAGTCGACGGGCTCGTCCATGCAGATGTTGAAGAGCTCCTGGAGGGCTTTCGGATGGTCGATCGCGGCGAGGATGGCCTCGATGAGATCGTCCACGTGCACGAAGTTCCGCTTCACCGGGACTCCGTCCTCGTCGAGCATCACGGGCACGGCGCCGGACCTTACGTACTCGTCCGCCTTCTCCGCGCCGACGAGCTCGCGCCAGCGCGGGCCGCCGAACACGTCCTCACCGAACGACAGCTGGTACTTGAAGTCGTCCTTTTCCATGATCCACGGCGCGCGCAGGCAGCAGCCGTTGAGGTCGTACTGGATGTAGTACTGCTCGAGCAGCACCTCTTCGAGCACCTTCGAGAGCGCGTAGCAGCCGGGGTAGGGGCGATGCGGCTCGAGCTCCGTGATCGGAACCGCGCGCGGCCAGACGAAATGCCCGACGCCCGCGTCGCCGCCGATCAGCACGAACTGCTGGAACGTGGGGCTCGAACGCGCGGCCTCGAGCAGCCAGAACATGCCTTTGACGGCGACGTCCATGATCGCTTCGGGCGTCTCTTTGCAGGTCGCGAGGTGCAACACGTGGGAGACGTCACGCATCGCCTCGTCAACGACCGTGCGGTGCTCGATCGACCCGCTCGCGACCTCGAGCCTCGGGCGCGGGTCGAGCTTTCTGTTGTGGCAGAGGGCGCGCACGGTCCAGCTTTCGAATCGCGGCTCCGCGAGGAAACGCCGGATGAAGGTTTGGCCGACCTTACCGGTCGCGCCGGTGACGAGCAGTCGCTTCGGATTCTGCATAGGGGTGCGCATTGTCGCGTCTCGAGCGGACCGAGTCCAGTGAGCGCGACCGACGCTCTCGCTCCGCGTGCACGGGGACGCGAGGAAACGTCGTCCTTTTTCGCGATCGCGGCCGTGTGGAGCCAGCGCGCTGCCGTCGGTGCCAACCGATCGGAATGGCCACTTAGCGGCACCCGGAACGTCGACCCAGTGTTTTTCTGGCGCGGCCGCCCACGACGACCGGACCAATGAATCGAACGATGCTCACGCCGGAGAGCCTGCACGCTCGTTATGCCGGGAGAATCGACCGCCAGATTCGGCGACTGATGGGTCGCGACAACGACCGGGAGGATCTCGTTCACGAAGTGCTCATTACGGTGTTCCGAAGGGTCGATACGCTGCGTAACCCCGTCGCCCTGGATGCGTGGGTGGCACGCATCACGATGAATACGCTGAAATACACGCTGCGGCAGCGGCGCGTCCGCCAGCATGTTTCGTTGGAAGCCTTGCAGGAGATGCAAGCCGCGCCCTGGCAGGCGGACCTCGAGGGCAGAGATCTGGCGGGTCGGGCGGTTCGAGTTCTCGAACGGCTATCCAAGAGCGACCGGACGTTGCTCATGACGTACTGGTTTACGTCCGCGACTGCCTACTCCATGGCCGACCAGGCGCGCTGCTCGGTCATCACGGTGCGAAGGCGGTTGTCGCGGGCGCAATCCCGTTTCGAAAAGCTCGCGCGCCAGGATCCGGCGCTGGCGCGCTGCATCGAAGACGCCCGAACGCGGTCGCGCCGTTGGCGGCGTCGTGTGACCGAGTAGCCGCGTCTTTCCCCGACGCCGGCGTTCGTTCGTCGTTCCCGTGATTGGAAGCTTCCGGCAACGGCGACTCAGTCACCGCATGAAACCTGCTCGAGCTTCACGCGGTCGCCGATGGGGCTTTGCGCTCGGTTCGATCCTTTGGAGCTGTACGGCGAGCCACGGCGAGGACGATGGAGAAACGTTCCCGCGCGGCGGTGCCGGATCGGCAGGCCACGGAGCAACGCTCGGTGGTGGGGTGGCGGGCGCGGCCGGAAGCGCCTTGACGGGTGCCGGCGGCGCGGGCGGCGGACACTCCGGAGCCGCGGGCTTTCCAGGAACGGGAGGTTCGAACTCCAACGCCGGCGCCGGCGCGGGTGGGGGCGGGGCGGGCGGCAGTGGGCCGGGGAGCGCCGGTTCGAGCGGCAGCGGCGGGGCCATCGGAACGGGCGGCGCGGCAGGCGGTAACCTCGGGGGCGGCGCCGGGGCGCCGGTCGGTGGAAGCGCCGGAACCAGCGGCACGCCGAGCGGGCCGCCCATCGACCCGGCGCTGCGCGCGCGCTGCACCGGAACGAACCCAATCGCATGCCACTTCGGTGGGGAACCCGGTAACTACGAGGTTACGGTCGTTCTCGGCGGTACGGCTGCGGCTTCGACCGCCGTGCAGGCGGAGCGCTCGCGAGCCATGCTCGGCGCGGTAGCCACCGCTGCCGGTGAAACCAAGCGTTACTCGTTCGTCGTCAACGTGCGGGAAAAGGAAGGCGAGCCCGTCCAAGCCGTGGCGGCCGGCACCCCGGGTCTCGATCTTTACTTTACGGGGGATGCCACGGCTCCGCGCTTGGACGCCCTCGGTTATGCGCCGGCCCGCGAACCCCTCGTGCTGTACGTGGCCGGTGATTCGACCGTGTGCGACCAGAGCGGAAGTGCGTTCGGAGGTTGGGCTCAGGAGCTGCCGCAGTTCTTCGATCATCCGGTCGCGATCGCCAACTACGCCGATTCCGGGGAAAGCTCCGGCAGCTTCGTGGGGAGCGCGAATCTGTTCGGGGCGATCAACGAACGCTTGAAAGCCAACGACTGGGTGCTGATCCAATTCGGTCACAACGACAAAGAGACGAGTGCGAGCACGTTCGTCGCCAACATGACGCGAATGGTCACGATGGTGAAGGCCAAGGGTGCGTCGCCGGTGCTCGTCACGCCGATTGCACGCGCGACGTTCAGCGGGAGCATGCTCACGACGCAGCACGTGAACAACGTCGGTGCGAACCTTCCCGAGCTCGTGAAGCAGGTCGGCCGAACGGAAAACGTTCCCGTTCTGGATTTGACTGCTCGGACAGCGACGTGGCTTACCGAGCTCGGTCCCAACGGATGGCAGCCGTACTTCGCGGACGGCACGGACCGGACGCACACCAATCACCGCGGTGCCGCCGTCATTGCCGGGTTCGTACGAGATCTACTGCGTGGGGCCAATTTGGCGGTGCTCGCGAATCGACTGCGGTAACGATTGTACCGACCGTTTCGAAGCGACAGAGGCATGCTCGCTCGTGGGCGCGGTTCTGCAACGCGGCTCTTCGCGAACGGTTCGAGGCAGCGGCTGACCAGCCTGGCCGCCGAAAAAATTGGCCTCGAGCCGTCGACCGGAGCGTCTTAGCTGAGCCGTAGCCGCATCAGGCGAGGACCATTCCCCGTTCGTCACGGGACCGCTCCCACGCACGAGACCGCGAAATGAAGCCCCTGCGTTGTTCGCTCATGGCAGTTGCCGTTGCCTCGTTTGCATCGTGCACCGGCGCATCCAGTGACGACTCATCCGCCGGCGGCGGCATGCCGGGTGGCGGGGCGGCGTCCGGCGGAACGACGAACGGGGGCACGGCCGGGGCAACGTCTGGCGGTCATGCCGGCGGCGGGAGGAGCGGGGAAACATCGGGCGGCACGAGCAACGGTGGGGCGGGTGGGGCGTCGGGCAGCGCCGGGAGCGGCGGCGCACCGACCGGCGGCGTGAGCGGCGGCGCCGGATCCGGCGGCGCTGGCACGAGTGGCGCCGGCAGCGCGGGCATCTCGAATGGCGGTACGATCGGCGGCGGCGGCGCTGTATCGGGTGGCATGAGCGGCGGCGGCTCCGGCGGCGCGGCGGCCGGTACCGGCGGAACGTCTGCGGGCGGCATGGGTGGCGCGACGTCGTGCACTCTTGGTAGCGGCAAGGCGGTTCAGCTCGCCACCGCGATCCCGCAGGAACTCCGACAGCCCGCTGCAAACGCCGGCACGATGACCCGACGCTCGTACTCCTGTCGCTATTACACGGACTTGACGGGCGGGCAGTCCGGGGATCCCAGTCGCTTCGTTCTGGAACGCAGAAGCCAGCCCGTCACCAAGGAAGCGAACGTCTATCTGCCGCACGACTACAGCGCGAGCCGCTCGTATCCCGTCGTCTACGTTCTGCACGGTATTACGGACAACGAGAACACGTGGCTCGAACGAGGTAGTCCGCGCCCGAACGTCCTCTTCGACAACCTCATTGCGCGCGGAGAGACCGCACCCTTCATTGCCGTGTTTCCGAACGGCGTTTCGAGCGCCTCGTTTCGCAATACGGGTTTCGACAACCAGGCCGGCTACTACTTCTTCGCGAACGAGCTCGTCAACGACCTGATCCCATTCATCGAATCCCAGTATTCGGTCGCGAGGAACCGAAATTGTCGCGCACTTTCCGGTTTTTCGATGGGGGGCATGCAGACGATCAACGCGGGACTTTGTCAGAGTCTGGAACACATCGCGAAGTTCGGCGCGTTGAGCGCGGCGCCGACGACGTACAACTCGACGCAGGTAGCGGAGTACGTGGGTCGCCAAAACCCGAGCTCGTACCCCATCGGTTACTTCTACAACATGGTCGGGTCGTCCGACGGTACGGCCCGTACGAGTCACGAAGCAGCCGTCAACAACCTAACTGCTCGATCAGAGTACGTAACGAACCAGAATTTCGTCTATCACAACGCTCCGGGCGGCCATGACTACACCGTGGCGTCGATCGGGCTTTACAACTTCCTGAGAATCAGTTTTCCGCGATAACGCAGAGAGCGGAATCTTCGGTCGATCGAAGAAAAACGCGGCGGCTGAGGGTGGGACAGGGGCGTCTGCATCCTCATAATCGTTCGGATGCATTCATCGCGCTTTGCCATCACCGTATCGACGTTGGCCCTCACCGCGGCGGCGGCGTGCGCCCTCCCCGAAAGCGCGCCCTATAATGCCGGGGCGGGCGGCGAAGCGACCGGCGGAGTCTCGGGCACGGTTGGCGGCTCGTCGGTTGGCGGCAGCACCGGCGGTTCGCCGGCAACGGGCGGAACGACCACGAGCGGCGGCTCGGGGCCGTCGGGCGGCACGGCGCCCACTGGTGGATCGACGAGCACCGGCGGTGCGGGCGCTTCGAGCGGAGGGAGCGGCGGAA
>DASUTR010000452.1:0-2338 GCA_036374535.1 Polyangiaceae bacterium | reverse complement strand
CGCCATTCACGCCGTGCTCGCAGGCGCCGCCTACTTCACCTGCGTGGCCCTCGGCATCAAGCACGGTTTCACGTTTTCCCACGGGCTCATCGACTACGTGGTGCTCTTTCCCCAGTCCCAGAAGGCGCTGCTCTTGCTCGTCATCGGCCCTGTTTGGGCGGCGGTCTATTACGGGGTCTTCTCGTTCGCCATCCGGCGCTTCAATCTCCTCACTCCCGGCCGCGAAACCGAAAGCGAGACGGCGACGGCCACGAAGAGCGCCGGCGCCGACAGTTTCGCTCGCGAGCTCGTGCGCGCCTTCGGCGGCCGCTCCAACATCGTGAGCCTCGACGCCTGCATCACGCGCCTGCGCGTGAAGCTCGCCGACGTTGCCAAGGTGAGCGCGGAGAAGCTCAAAGCCCTGGGCGCCGCCGGGGTGGTGGTCGTCGGCGACGGCGTCCAGGCCATCTTCGGCACGCAGAGCGAGAACCTGAAAACCGAGATGCAGGAGTACCTGAAGACGGCCGGAGCCGAAGCCGACGAGGTGGAGGAGCCGTCACCCGTCAAAGCGCCGGCCCCCCCGGGACTCGAACCGCGGCTCCGCGATCCGGACGCCGCGCGCAAGGCGCAGGCGTACATCGTGGCGCTCGGCGGCAAGGCGAACATCGTCCGCGTCGATGCCTGTGCGGAAACCAGGCTCCGACTCGTGGTGCGCGACGAAAGCCGGATTCAGGACGCTGCGTTGAAAACCGAGGGCATCGCCGCGCTCGTAAGACTCGACGGCGGCAAGACGCTCCACCTGCTCGCGGGACTCAACGCGGACCAATATGCCGCGGAGATGCGCGGGCAGCTCGCAGGGTAGTCGCTCTTCGCAGGCGAGGTGGTCTCGCGTAGGCTGACGCCGCCGTGCAGCGGTTGCGACGATCCCCCGCGAGAACGCGCGCGCAACGGCGCACCGAGAGCGAACGGCGCGACCGCGCGATCTACGCAGCCGTTCGCGCCGTTCCGCGCGGACACGTCGTGACGTACGGTGAGGTTGCGGAGCTTGCGGGCATTCCTTCGGGGCATCGCATCGTGGCCCGGGCGATGCGCGAATGCCCCGAGTCGCTTCCGTGGCACCGCGTCGTCGGCAAGAAGGACGCGCGGCGAGGCAAGATCGCCATCGCCGATGCCGAGCACGCCGATTTTCAACGCGCGCGGCTCGAAGCAGAAGGCGTCGAATTCGACACGGCCGGTTACATTCCGCTGCGGCGCTTCGGTTTACTCGGTCGAAGCTAGGACGCGCCGAGCGCGGAGACCTGCTTCGCTCGAGCATGGCCTCGACGACCGCCGTCGCGGTCCACCGTCAGCGGAGACCGCCTTCGACCCAGGCGCTGATTCGCGCCGTGAGAAAGAGTCCCAATCCGAAGACGACGTGAGTCACGAGGCTCTTTGCGGTGTTGAAGAGGGGCCTCGGCGTCTTCGAGGACGCGATGCCGGCCCCGAGTGCCGGTTGCAGCACGAACAGCGGCGCGACGACGGTCACGACGCCGAGCAGGAGAGCCGGAGCGAGCGTCGGAGAGCGCGCCCATTCGAGGCCGGCGACCGCGAGCAGGAGGCTCGCGAAGACGACGCCAATCGTGTAGTGCGCGCACCATCCGAGCAACGCTTCGCCGCGAACCGGCGCCGATTGTCCGATTCTTTCGTGCGTGAAGCGCCCTTCTCGCAGATGGCCGAGCCAGCGGCCGAGCATCGCGAAATCGAGCGACGGCACGCCGAAGCGCCGCAGGAGCGCGGCCCACAGGTCCATGGTCGCCGTCGCCCCGACTCCGAAGAGCACGCTGCGAACGCCGAACTCGAACGCGTCGTTCATGGTGTTCTCGAAAGATTCCGCGCCTTCTAGCCGCTCGGGGCGGCCAGCTCTCGCGCGCGGGCGTCGATCTCGATGGTCGGCGAGCGGCCGATGCTCCCCACCGTGGCGCCGTCGAGAGAACGCCGGTGGGTTCGCCACCAGTCCGCGGCGCGCTCACCGTCCCACGGCTCGACGCGGCACGCCTCGAGTCGTTTTCGGAGCTCGACGGCGCTTTGGGGGCGTTCCTCCGGCTTTTTCGCGAGGCACGCGAGCACGATCGTCTCGAGCTCGGCGGAAACCTTCGCGCCTCGCTCGGAAAGCGAATCCGGCACTTGATGGAGGTGCCGGCTGCAGATGTCCACGAGCGTCTTGCCGCTGAACACCTCGCTGCCCGCGAGGAGGAAGTACGCGACGGCGCCGAGGGCGTAGATGTCGGCGCGCGCGTCGACCAGCGCGGGGTCGGCGATGCTCTCCGGTGCCATGTAGTGCGGCGTACCGATCAGCGTGCTCGCGACGGTCACCCCGTCG
>DASUTR010000451.1:0-2151 GCA_036374535.1 Polyangiaceae bacterium | reverse complement strand
GAAGCCACGACGCGCGAGGCTCGCTGCGCGGCGGTGGCGGAGCTCGTCGGCCGGCTGCGGGCCGGCCTCGACGGCTGAGACGCCCCGTGGCGAGCTTCTCGGTGCTCGACGTCGAGGAGGCGGCTTTTCGCGCGTGGCCGGCCGAAGAGGTCGTCGAGCTCTCCGGCTGGCGGCTGCGCTTCACGCACGGGGTCACGCGCCGAGCGAACTCCGTGTGGCCGAACGGTCTCGAGGACGCCCTCTCGCTCGAGGAACGGCTCGTCGCGGTGGAGGCATTTTCCGAGAAGCGAGGTATCGCGCCGAGCTTCCAGCTCACGAGCGTTGCGCGCCCGTCCGAGCTCGACGCCGTCCTCGCGGCGCGGGGCTACTCCGTGGACGCGCCCGTCGTCGTTCAAACGCTGGAGCTCGGGTCGATGCCTCCCGTCCCCGACGTTTCGCGAGCGGAAGCGGCCGTGTCGTCACACCCGGACGCCGAGTGGCTGAGCGTGCAAGTCGACCGCGGCCGTTACGCGACCGTGCGCGGCGTGTTCCTCGGCATCCTCGAGCGGCTCGGGGCTCGCGCCGGGTTCGCGCGCGTCCGCTCCGGCGGGGAGTGCGTCGCCGTGGGGCTCGGCGTCGTCGACGGGCCATGGCTCGGAATCTTCGCGATGCTCACCGTGCCCGAGGCTCGGCGAAGGGGAGCGGGCAAGGCCGTCCTGCACGCGCTCACGGCGTGGGGCAGCGAGCGTGGAGCGGAGCGCGCGTACCTGCAAGTCGAACGCGACAACGCGCCCGCCCTTTCGCTTTACGCCGCATGCGGTTTCACGCCGGCGTACGAGTACCACTACCGCACGCAATTCACGAAGACCGAGCTCAGCCCTTCACGCAGAACGACATGATCGACGGGTTCGTGCCGCACGTGCCCCCGGGGCTCGCGCTGCGTTTCACGTATCCCCTCGGGCACGACGCGTCGCACGTGTGAAACGAGGGCCCGCAGCTCGGCGCACAGAACGAACGAAGCGCCTCGGGCGAGCCGCAGTCGAGGCTCCGACTCCGAGAGGCGACGTGAAAGCCGGCTTCGCAGCTTGCCTGACACGTGTATTTGCCGTCCGGCCGCTCGTGCCTCACGCCGCGCCGAGGGTCGCACGAATCGACCGTGCAGTCGTCTCCGTCGTCGATGACCACGGACACGTGCGCGATGTGCCCCGTCACCGGGTCGCACGAGTCGTGCGTACAGGCGTCGAAATCGTCGACCGCCGTGGTTTCGTGCAGCACGCCGCGCCGCGGATCGCACGAATCGACGGTGCACGCGTTGCCGTCGTCGACGACGGGTCGCGGACTCACGACGCAGCGCCCGTTCTCGTCGCAAGCGGCGACGCCGTCGCACACGGTGTCGTTGTCGCACGACGTTCCGCGCGGCGCGAGGGACGCCACGCAGCGACCGTCGACGCACTCGTGGTTCGTGCACGGATCGCGATCGCTGCAGTGCTCCGCAGCTTCGCACGCCCGACCGCGCTCGGCCGAACCCGGCTCGTCTTCGGCTCGCTCGGTTCGAGCGGCCCGCTCGGAAGGACGCCCTACGTCGCGCCCGCAGCCGTCACAACCGGTCGCCGAGAGGACGAGCAGGCCGGCGAAGACGACGCGGGGGGACGGCATGCCTCCGTCTCGGCGTCAGAGCTCGACGTTGAACTGGCGCACCGAAATGCCGACTTGCGACGACGTCACGATGGTCGCGTTGGCGAAGCCGCCACCCGGCGCTTCCCCGACGGAACCCACGTTCACGATGCGCACGTCCGCGACCTCGCGATCGAACGGTACGTGACTGCCGCCGCAGACGATGATGTCTCCCGGTGCATCGCCGAGCAGCCCCATCGCCTCGTCATCGGTCATGTCGAAGGTGAACGGCTCGCTCGGGTCCGCCGGCGAACCGTGAACGACGAGCATGCCGTGGCCGGATTCGAGCGGAAGCGTGGCGCTCGTCGGCAACTTGCCGAGTCGCGCGATGATGAGCTCGCCGAGCTCCTGGTGGACCTGCTTGAGGCGCTCGACGCGCGCTCGTTCGCTCGCGCTCGCGGCGGCGAGCTTGCCGGGATCGATCTGCGCGAGCGCGCGGTCGCCGATGCCCTGCACGCAGAGCGCTCGGTGGTCGACCAGCAGCTTCCAGACGCCGAG
>DASUTR010000450.1:0-5260 GCA_036374535.1 Polyangiaceae bacterium | reverse complement strand
CGGGCGACCCGTCGCGCCTGCTCGCGACGTACGCGAAGCTTCCGGCGCCGTTTCGGCGCGTTCCGACCGTGCGACTCGTCGCTGCCGCGTTCTCCGGTCGTCCCGACCTCGTGCGGGCGCTCCTCGATGGTCCGCTCGTTCGCGATCCCGAACCGTCGCGAGCCTACTGGCTCGCGGTCGCCGAGCAGGCGAGCGGCGCCGCCGCCGTGGCAACGGAACGCCTGCAGGCGCTCGCTGCCGGCGACATGCTCGTGGAACAAGCGAAACACCGCTTGATGGTTCCGGCGCCGCTCGTCGCGCCGAGTGCGCTCACGCCCGATGCGCGACGCACGCTCGATGCGCTCGCGCGCGAGATCCGCGAGACGCGCGCGTTTCTCAGCGTTCCGCCGAAGCCGCGCCTTCCCGCAGCAACGGTCGCGCTGATGGTCGTCCTCGCGCTGATTTTCGTCGCGGGGGAGCTTCAGAGCGGAAGCCGTGACGAGACGCTCATTCGATTCGGCGCTCTCGTGCTTCCGTCCGAGCGTACGGGAGGCGTCTTCTGGCGTGTGTTCGCGGCGGGCTTTCTCCACGCGGACGCGACGCACCTCGCGATGAATCTCCTGGGTCTCTGGGTGCTCGGACGCGCCGTGGAAAGAGCCTTCGGGTCGCTGCCGATGCTGCTCGCGTTTCTCGGCTCGAGCGTCGGGGCGTACGTGATGGGTTCGTTCTTCATGCACGCGACTCCCGACAGACCGGCACTCGCCGTCGGAGCTTCTGCCGGCGTGCTCGGGCTCGTCGGTGCGCTTGCCGGTCACGCCGCGGTCGGGTTTCTCCTCGAGCGGAACCGCATGCTCGGACGCCAGCTCGTCGGGATGGGCTTCGTCGTCGCCGTTCAACTCCTGTTCGACGCCTACCACCCGAACGTGAGCTCGTTCCTGCACCTCGCGGGGGTGGGGTGTGGCGCCGCCATCGCGCTCCCCTATGCATGGTGGCGTTTTCGAAGGGATTGAAGGCGGGGAACGTCAGACTCCGAGCACGATTTTTCCGACGTTCGTATTCGTCTCCATGTGCGCGTGCGCTCTTGCCGCGTGGGCGAGCGGGAAGACGGAATCGACCACGGTGACGAGCCGTCCGTCGTCGAAGCGATGGAGCCACTCGCGCCGGAAGCGCTCCGTCACGGCGATTTTGTCGACGAGCGGGCGCGAGCGCATCACCATGCCGAGGAGCGACTGGCGGCGCGCAAGCAGGCGCCCGAAGTCGACTTCGGCCTTCGCGCCTCCGAGCAGCCCCACGAGCACGTGGCGGCCGAGGACCGCCAAGCACTCGGCGTGCCGGGCGGCGTACGCCGCTCCGACGAAATCCACGATGACGTCGGCCCCTCGGCCCCCGCTCTCGTCGAGCACCGCCGCGACGAAATCTTCGCGCGTTCGATCCACGAACCGCGCCGGGGCGAGCGCGCGCAGTCGCTCGAGCTTCGGGCCGCTCGCCACGGCGACGATCCGAGCACCCCGCTCCCGCGCGAGCTGAAGCGCCGCCGTCCCGACGCCGCTCGCCGCGGCGTGCACGAGCACGAGCTCGCCCGGGGCGACCCGCCCGACGCCGAACAGCGCTTCACTCGCAGTGAGGAACGCCTCCGGGAGGGCGGCCGCCTGCTCGAACGAAAACCCGCGGGGTATCGGCAAGAGCAGGCGCTCGGCAACGGCGACGCGCTCGGCGTAGCCGCCGCCCGCGAGTAGCGCCATCACTCGGTCGCCGGCCTTCACGCGCGACACTCCTGCTCCGAGCGACGACACGACGCCTGCGCATTCGAGGCCGAGCACGTCCGAGGCGCCGGGCGGCGGCGGGTACAGGCCGCGCCGCTGCAAGAGATCGACGCGGTTCAGCGCCGTCGCCCGCACGTCGACGACGACTTCGCCTTCGGCCGGCACGGGATCCGGTACGTCACGAAGCTCGAGCGTTTCCGGACCTCCCGGCGTCGAGACGACGATCGCCTTCATGGCGCCGGGGAGAGTAGCGCGTCCGGAGCGCTATCTCCTGGTCGTAAAGTGCGGTTCGGTCGTGAGGTCGGCGAAGGCCTGGGTGATGCCCTTCGTTCCCGCGAAGAGCTCGTCCGCGCTCGAGGGTCCGAGGCAAGCCTGGTTCGTGCCGAAGGCGTAGAGCGCCAGGTACGCCGAGAAGCACTGATACGAGATCTCCTGGCTCGCGAGGCCCTGCACGAGCTCTTCTTGGCTCGAGAACGCGAAGAGGGCGTCGCCCGACGGGGTCAGCACCTCGCCGCTCGCGTCGATGGGGAGCCCGTTCTCGTCGGCGCGGTAGCGCCCGACGGCGTCGTAGTGCTCGAAGCCGAAGCCGATGGGATCGAAGAGCGAGTGGCAACCCGCGCACGGCGTGTTCGGCGCGGCGTGCACCTCTTCGTACCGCTGTCGCGTGGTGCGCACGCCGGGCTCGGGGTCGCCGAGCTCCGGCACGTCGTCCGGAATCTCGGGCTTCTCTTGGCACAAGAGGCGCAGGTACGTGAACACGCCGCGCTGCGTCGGAGACGAGGCCTGAGAGTTGGCGTGTGTCGCGAGGAACGAGCCCTGCGCGAGGATGCCGAGCCCGCGGTTGGCCGGACGCGTGACGGCCGCGTAGTCCGTCGAGGGCATCGGGAAGCCCGCGCCGTAGAACGTGGCGAGCGCCCGCGACGGATACGCGCTCGGGGACGTGAGAAGCTCACGGACGCCGCCGCCTCCCTGGAGCACGACGCCGTCGATGAACGCGCGCGTTTCCTGCACCATCTCGGGCGCGCGCGCGGCGTACTCGGTCACGGTGGGTCGCTCGATCGTCGGCGCTCGTGTGAAGCCGAGGTACGCTTCGAAGAAGCGTTGAACGGCGAGCTTTCCGCGGTCGGTCGCGAGCAGCGACTGCGCGACGGACGAGAGGTTACCGAGGGTGCCGCCGTCGGCCTGGGCGAGGAGCTCTTCGCTCGGCGTCGAGCCGGTGTAGGTGTACGCGAGCTCGGTGGCGAGCTCGTGCGGCGTGAGCGTTCGCATGCCGCCACCCGCCATACCGGTTTCCCGCCGGTACACGGCGTGCGGCGATTGAATCAAGCCGACCGTCACCCACTTGATGCCCGTCTTGAAGTCCGAACGACCCGAAATGGAGTCGAAGAGCGTGACGTAACGCTGGGTCTCGGCGGACGTGAGCGGGCGACGGTAGAGCCGGCGGCCGTAGCGCGTCACGAAGTCGGTGGCGCACGCGGTGTTCGGGCTACCCGTCGAGCAGGGAAGGAGATTGGCGAGCGCGTTCCCGCTGACGGCGGTCGCGATCGATTCGGCGGTTTCGAGGAGCTTCTGTGCGAACTGGTTGCCCACCGTTGCCGACGCGTCGTTGTCGAACCCGAACACGGAAACGGTGCTCGCCGGGAGCGTGCTCGTCCACCCCGTGACGCCGGGGAAGACGTCGCTGATGGTGTTCGTGAGCTCGGTGCGGGTGAGCAGGCGCAGCACCGGAGCGCCGACGGCCGGCGCATCGCAGTCGAGCTCGAACCCGGGGACGCCGCCGGTGCCGGCCGTGCCGCCCGTGGTGCCTGCCGTGCCGCCGGTGTTACCCGCGGTGCCGCCGGTATTGCCCGCCGTGCCGCCGTTGCCGCTCGAGCCGCTCGACCCGCCCGAGCCGGAATCGCCGTCGTTCTTCGGCGGATCCGCGCTCGGCGAACAGGCGACGAAATAGAGGAGAGCCGTGAAGGCGAGGCCGCTCGTTCGCGTCACGCGAGCACCTCCGTGACCGGGCCGGTCGTGCCCGGGAACGTGGCGTTCGAAACGCCCATGGCGCGCGCCATCGTGAGGTAGAGGTCCGCCGCGGGACGATTCGCCATCGCCGCGCGGTCGGGAACGTCGAGCGGCATCGCGACCACCTGCCCGCTGCGGATCGCGCCGCCGCACTTTCCGATCGTGACGAGGGGCAGGCTCGCCGGGACCTGGGGATACTCGATCTGACTCGTGCGCGTGTGGTTCTGGCCGTCCCCGACCTCGCTCATCACGTAGATCAGCGTGTTGTCGAGGACCGTCGTGCCCGGGGCAGCCGGATCGTCCGCCATGGCGAGCAGCGCCACGACCTTGTCGACGAGCTTCTGGATGAACCACTTCTGCGCGCGCGCAAAGGGCAAGCGCGGCTCGGGCGAGTAGTTGTCGACGGTAATGGGCGAGTTGTATTGCGCGCCCGCGGCCGCTTGCGGCCCCGTATGCGAAAGCCCGTTGTGGTGTGGGCCGGGCGAGCCCGCGAAGCCGAAATCGAAATCGCACGTCACGAACATCGGCATGAGGGCGACCACGCGCGCCGCGTTGCAGATGAGCGCCTGCGCGACGACCTCGAGCTGCGCGTCGAGGAGGATCGGGAAGTTTCGCTCCTGATAGAAGTAATCGTTCCCGCCGCTCGGATCGACGACCTGGCCAGCGCTCGCGGCGCGAACCATTTCGACCGTGGGCAGCGTCGGGCGCGTCGAGCACGTCGAGACGCCGGTGCCGCCACCGCTCTTCAGCGCCTGGATTGCGGCGAGGTGTTGGGCAAGCTTCGTCTGCTCGCTCGTGAGACCCGCGAGCTCTCCCGAAAGGCCTTCGATTTCGCCCTCCGTGAGCCCGAGGAGCTCGCGCCGGAAGGTGACGTCGAGATCCTGCGGGGGCATGGGACCGCCGCCCGTTCCGAACAGCGCGTCCGCCGCTTTGACGGGGCTTTTCTCGGGATCGACGGGGCCGCCGTCCCAAAAAAGCATGCCGTTCGAATCGAGCCCGTACGGCAGGTGGGAGCAGGCGCCGAGGATCAGCGGCTCGACGCCGAGTCCGCGCGCGATGACGCGTTCGACGCTCGTGCGCGGGGCGGTCGTGTCGGCGACGGTCAGGCCCGAAAGACAGTTGACGACGCCCGTGTGCGTCGACGCCTCGCCCGGGTACTGAAAGCCCTGATAGACGTTGACGTAGGACTTGTACGCTTCGAGCGGGCCGAGGATGCTGTGGTTCGTTTGATTCAGCGCGAAGTTCGTGCGGTCACCGCCCATGATGCGCGGATCGAAGTGCTCGGGCGCCATGCCGTGCGGCATGAAGAACAGGAAGAAGCGCTTGGGCGCGGCGGTCGGCTGGGCGACCGCGAGACGCGCGACGCGTCCGGCCATCGCCACGGAGAGCCCGGCACCGAGGGCGCCCAGAAACATACGGCGCCCGACGATGCGTCGCGCGCGCGTGAGGCGGGGGTTGTCTTTCATGCTCGGTTCGTCCTCCCCCAATCAGACGAATGTAGCATCGGATCG
>DASUTR010000449.1:0-6768 GCA_036374535.1 Polyangiaceae bacterium | reverse complement strand
ACGGACTGGACGCCGGCCAGCGGCGATATCATCGCGACGAAGGACATGATCCTGAACGACCAGGCGGGGTCGCGCGGTACCGCCTACTTCGTGCTCTTCCACACGCCGGAGTGACCCCGACGACGCGTACTCGGAATACTGCTGCTCGCGACGGGCCGCGAACGGGACGCTAGAGACCGAGCGACAGGTCCAAGAGCTCGCCGAACGTCTCGGGCGCCTTCTCGCTCGCTCGGATCATGCGCGCCACGTCGGCGCCTTCGACGGCGGGCCGCAGCGTTACGTCGGGACCTTCGTGCACGGGGAGCGTTGGAGCCGCGGACGCGGTCGACGCCGTTTCCGCGGGCATCGACGGCGCCACGTCGTACGTGCCGGACGGCATCTCGGCGCGGGGCAGCGCGACTTCGAGCTCCTCGACCGGGCGCTCGGGCTCGCGTACGGGTGGCGCTTCACCCGCAACCTCGATCTCGATCTCGGGACCGTCCGAGCCTTCGAGCTCGATCGTTTCGCCGAGCTGCTCCGGCGTCGGGCCGAGCGACACGGGGCGCACGATGTCGTCGCCGGCGAACTCGGGTGCGCGCGGCGCGTCGATACCGGCCGGAAGCACCGCTTCTTGCGGTCCCGACTCGGGCGGCGGCGTGTGGATCGGCACCTCGATTTCGTCGGCCTGGACGGCGGCGCTCGACATCGCCTGATCGAGGCTCTCCGCGACCTTCGAGCGGCTCGACGAGGCCGGCGGCTCCTCCATCTCCTCCGCGAAGTCGTCCGGCGGCGCAGCGGCGGCGGGCGCCGGCGGCAGGGTCGTCACCTCGACGAGATCGTCGTCGCTGAGCTCCTCGGGAGGCATCGACGACGGGCGAGCCTGAACGGTCGAGCTCGGCTCGGGCTTCCACGGCGGCACGGACGAAACCCCCCGAGCGCCTTCCGGCGGCGACGAAACGGCCGGCGACGGCTCGAACGGCGCGGTCACGGGCTTCGGCGCGGCAGCGAACGGCGGCACCGTGGGAGCGTCGGGCGGAGCCGAGGGTACCGACGACGGGGGCGGCACGTCCGACGCGGGACCGATTGCGGCGGGCTGTACGGCGGGCACGGCCACCACGACCGGAGCCGAATCGGGTGCCGAAGGTTTCGGCGGAACAGGCGCGTCGGCCGATGCAGGCGCGGCGCCGGGAGCCGCAGCACGAGCGGGCCGCGGGCGCGACGCGTTTCTCGTGATGCGCTCGAGCAGACCCTCGAGGCGCGCGACGCGCTCGCGCACCGTCACGAAGAGCCTCCGCCGCCGGTCAGGCGCGCGAGCACATCGCCGTACGAAACGCCCGAGTCGAGCCACCCGCGTACGCGGTCGGCCGTCCCCTTCGAAACCACGAGCAATCGCACGAGCGCGTCGTCGCGCTGAATCGGGATCACGGTGGAAGCGCGCCCGAACGCGCGATGGAGCGAGCCCTCGACGATGCCCGCGAGCAGCTCGTCGCCTTCGGCGCGAAGCGGGGAGCCCGTGACCGTGATCACGAGCGCGCGGCCCCAGCGCTCGAGGCCGAGCGAGCCGAGCCCCATGAGCGCGAGCTCACCGCCGAGGTGCTCGACGACCGCAGCGATGCTGGCGGTGCCGTCGATCCGCTCCGCGACGCGCCGGCCGGCTTCGGTGCCGAGCCGGTAGGCGAAGTCCTTGCGGGTGTCGGAATCGGCGCCTTTCAAGAGGGAGGCGAGCACGTCGGCGGGGACCACCACGCGGTGGCTCTCGCCCCCGAGCTTGACGGTGCCTCGATCGAAGTTGAATTCTAGCGAGTGCGTCGGATCGAAACGCGTACCCATGGCTCGGCCGAGGTCCAAACGTCAGTATAGGGTCCTCGTCGGAGACACTGTCAAATTACGAGGCGTTGGGGGGTGGTTCAGGCGACCCGCCGTGCTCGCGGTGGCGGCGCTGGCCGTCGCCGTTCCGCTTTCGTCGAACGCGCAGACCGAGCGGAAAAGGCGCTTCGAGCCACCTCTCCTCTTCGGCATCGAAGAGCCGCCGCTCGAACCCCGCGTCGAAACGGACCCTCGCCTGCCCGTCGGCAGCGAGATCGGCTCGCGGTCCCGCCCGGCGGCGCGCCCGCCCGCCTGCTCGTTTCGGGCGCCGGTCTGCGTTCACGCCACCGACGGCGTCGCGGACGCGGCCGTGCTCCCGGCGCTCGACGCCCTCGAGAACGTCTGGCACCGCCTCGTCCGTGCGCTCGAGCTCCCCCCGCCCCTGGCCGACGGCGGGCGCGGCTCGTCCGACGCTCTCGACCTCTATCTCGTCCCGAGCGAACGAACCGCGCGCGGGTTCGAGCGCGTGCGCGTGGAAGCCGAGTCACGACGCTTCGGCGGCTTCGATGCGGCGCCGGGATTCTGCGTAGCGTCCGCGGACCCCGGCGCTCTCGCCGAGCGCGCCGCCACGCTCTGCGTCGCCGAAGCGATCGCGCTCCGGCTCGACCCGGGCGAGACGCCGCATACGCGCCGCGCTTTCGCGACCGAGCTCTGGTGGCTCACCGGTGCTCCGACGAGTCTCGACTTCGAAGCGGTCGACGCCGTACAGCGAACGCCGTGGCGTGCGGTACTCGACCGCGAGCTCTCCGCGCGGAGCGAAGGCAGCGCCATTCTCTTCGATTTTCTCGAGCTGTCGCTCGGCGTCGGCTCCCCGGGAGCTCTCTCGACGGCGCTCTTCGCCGCGTCCGCCCAGATAACGCCGGCCGGCGCGGCGAGCTGGCACAACGAGCCCGATGCGTACGACGTGCTCCTGCACACGCTCGACGAAAGCGAGCACCGGATGGCGAGCACGCTCGGCGACTTCGCGGTCGCCCGGGCGTTCGGCGGCGAGCGCGACGATGGACGGCACCCGCTCGTGCTCGAATGGGCGGGCGCGTACGGCGTGCCCGAAATCGACTGGGTGATCCCGTTTTCGAAGCTCCCGAAGCGCGTGCGGCTGACACCCGTCGAACCGACGGGCGCCGCGTTCGTCTTGCTCGAGCTCGAGGGCGAGCAGGCGGGCAAGACGCTCGCGTTCCAGGCCGAATGGGAACCGCCGGCCGAGTTTCGCTTCGAGCTCGTGAAGCTCGACGCCGACGGCAACGAGATGGGCCGCATCGAAGTGCCGTTCCAGGAGCGAGAGCGAAAAGTCGAAGCGCGCATCGTCGATCTCGCGGGCGCCCGCTCCGTCCTCGTCGTGGGCACGCACCTCGAGCGCGTCGACATGGATCATCCCTTCGATCCCGACGTGGCGCCCTTCGAGCCGCACGCGGCGCTCGTCTATCTGGTCGAGCTCTGAGCTCGCTCGTCCGGCGCGCCCGTCCGGCGCTTCCACCATCGAAAACGCGCAACACCGCGCCTGCGCAGGGCCAGCAGCGCCGCGAGGCCGGCGACCAGAAAAGCGACGGGCGAGCCGCCGCTCGCGACCATGGCGCAGCCGCCGCGCGCCGATGGGCGCGCACCGACGAGCGCCGGATCGACGGCGATCGGCACGCTCCGTTCGACGAGCGTGCGCCCGTCGACGCGCAGCGCGACCGAGAGCGTTCGCCCCCCGCTTCCCGCCGGCGCCGCGAGCGCGAACGAAAAGAGCCCCGGCGCGGAGCGCGTGAGACCACGCACGACGTCCGCTCCGTTCACGACGAGCGACAGGCGCGACGAAGAAACGTCGGCGATGCGACCCGAGTCGCCGCGAACGAGCAGGAGCCCTTCGAGCGGCCACGTCGGATCCGGATGCGCGAACGAAGCCCCGAGCACGAGCCGCGTGCCCTCGCCCGGCTCACGCTCCGCGGCGTTCGGATTGAAGGCGTCGAGCGTCTTCTGCAGGTCGAGCGCGCCCGGTCCCACTTGGCGCTCGTCGAACACGACGCCCTCGAGCTCGCGCGCGCCGGCTTGGAGCAGCGCGCGCACTCGCCCCTGATCGAGCGTCGGGTCCCGCTCGAAGAGCAGCGCGACGGCGCCGGCGACGAGCGGCGCCGCCATCGACGTGCCCGACGAGACGACATGGTGATCGTCGACGACCACGCAGTTCGGGTCGTAGCCCGAAACCCGACACGCCCCGGGCGTCGCGAAAAAAGACGCATTCGAGAAGCGCGGATCGGCGGTCACGGCGAGGGCGCCGACGACGTTCGCGCCCGAAGCCACGAGGTCGGGCTTGATCGTGCCGAGCGCGTTCGGACCCGCGGACGAGAAGAACGCCGTCGTATCGGCCGGCGCGTCGTCGAGCGAGCCGTGCCGCGGAAACGAAACGGCTTCCCCGGCGTGGTCTACCCAATCGGTACGATTGAGCGTCGCACCGACGGCGATGAGCCCGGGGCTCGACGCCGGCACGTTGACGGTGCCCTCCTTGCGTGCGCGAGGCAGGAGCGGTCCCGGGTTCACGCTCGGGTCGAGATCGCCTTCGCCGAGCACCCAGATGCGCGCCGAACCCGGACCCTCGAGCCAGAGCCCGAAGGTGCGCGAGCTCGGCCACGCTCCCTCGATCACGACGACCGCGCCCTCGGACCCGGCCGGCACTCGCGCCTCTCCACCGGCGACGGAGTTCGCGATGCTCACGGTGACGCCGTCGCGCTCCTCGACGACGGCGTTGCCGGGAGCGATCGGTTCCACGAGGACGCCGTCCGGATCGACGACGCCGACGGACAGGGCGTCGCCGGGGCGCGTCGCGATCCACGCATAGACCGTCGCGCGCACCGGCTCGCGCTCGGTGAGCGTCGCGATCGGCACCACCGTCTCTTCCCCGTGAGGCAGGTGCACCTCGGTGTGCACGCCGCACGGGCCCGGAACGCCGGAAACGCCGTCGAAGAGTCCTGCGCTGTTGCCCGCCGCGACGACGATCGCACGACCGGGGTGCGCGGGACCGACCAGGCTCTCGAGGCCGCGCTCGAGGCCCGAGCTGCCGTCGTGGCCGCCGAAATCGGAGCCGAGACTCAGGTTCACGACGGCCGGCATCGACGCCTCTCCCGCGCGCTCGAAGACGAAACGCGCCGCCTTCAAGATGTCGGCGTCGAAGATCCCGCCGCCGGGGCGCATCGCCCGCACGACGATGAACGTCGCTTGCGGAGCGACACCGACGTAGCGCGGTGGCTCGAATGAGAGCCCGTTGCCGCCCGCGAGTGACGCCACGTGCGTCCCGTGGCCGAGCGCGTCGCCCGGATCGTCGGCGACCTCGCCGTTGAACAAGAGCTCCTCGACGTCGCCTCCGTCGAGCACGGCGCAACGCCCCTCGCCGTCGTCGCTCACGCAACCGAGCTCCGCCTCGAGCTCCGGATGGCGGCCGGCGGGACCGCGCGAAAAGTCGAGCCACCAGGCGATGCGCGAGCGCCCGGTTTCGTCCCGCAAGTCGGGGTGCGCCGGATCCACGCCGGAATCCACGATACCCACGACGACTCCGCGACCGGTGAGCCCGGTCTCGCGACGGAACCTCGAAGCGCGCGCAAACCCGTCGGCACGATTCATGAGCAGGCGGCGCGACGGAGCCCATTCCAAACGTAGCTCGGGGCGCTCGCGCGCGAGAGCGAACAGGCTCCCCGCGCGAAGATCGAGCACGCCCAAGCGTCCCGCGATAGAAACGAAGCCGTCCGGTGCGGGCGCCCCGTCCGGGAGCTCGAGCACGACCGAAACCGAGTCACGGAGCGGGCGCGGCACGGCGTTCGGCGCGCTTCGTTCCGCCGCCCGCGCGAGCGCGCCTAGATCGAGCACGGCCTCCGCGCGCGCGGGGAACGGCAGCAAGAGAGCGAAAGCGAGCAGCGCGCTCGCGCGAACGTGCGGGCCCCGAGCGCGCGAGGGCATGATCACATCGGCGGAACGAGGTGCTTTCGCCGCGCGCGCGGGCGCCGCTCGCCGGAAGCGTGCCCGAGCCGCAGCACCGCCTCGCGCCGGAGCTCCTCGAAAGGAACGACCGCGTCCACGACGAGCTCGCTCGCGAGCTTCGGCAAGTCGACTTCGGCCTTGTACTCCGCGCGCAGCTTCTCGACGAGCGCGTCGCGCTCCGGGCCCTCCGGCACGTCTTTGAGCTTGTTGTAATAGACGGCGTTCACGGCGGCCTTCTCGCCCATCACGGCGATCGACGCCGTGGGGAGCGCCAGGCACGCTTCGGGCTCGAACGCCGGCCCGCACATCGCGTAGAGACCCGCTCCGTACGCCTTTCGCACGATGACGCTGAGTTTCGGCACGGTCGCTTCGCTCACCGCCGCAATCATCTTCGCTCCGGCGCGAATGATGCCCTGGCGCTCGACCTTCGTGCCGATCATGAAGCCCGGCACGTCGGCGAGAAACACGAGCGGCAGGTTGAACGCGTCGCACAGCCAGATGAATCGCGCAGCCTTGTCCGCGCTGTCGACGAAGAGCACGCCGCCGAGGTGCTTCGGCTGGTTCGCGACGATGCCCACGGGACGCCCGTCGATGCGCGCGAACGCCGTGATGAGCTCCTTCGCGAAGCGCGCCTTCATCTCGAGAAAGCTCCCCTCGTCGACGAGCGCGTCGATGACCGCGCGCATGTCGAACGGCTTGTTCTCGTCGGCGAGGACGACGGAGCCGAGCTTCGCGGCGTCTCCCCGCGGAGCACGCGCCCCGGCGGCCGTCGGGGAAGTGTCCGCGTTTTGCGGCATGAACCCGAGATACTCTCTGCCGAACGCGAGCGCTTCCTCTTCGTTCGCGACCAGCACGTCTCCGCAGCCCGAAACGCTCGTGTGCATCTTGGCACCGCCCATCTCCTCGAGCGTCACCTTCTCGCCGATCACCATCTCGGCCATGCGCGGCGAACCGAGGTACATGCTCGCGTTGCCG
>DASUTR010000448.1:0-9551 GCA_036374535.1 Polyangiaceae bacterium | reverse complement strand
AGCCTTCGCCGCTCTTCGGGAACGGGTGCGCATCGAACGCGAGGTAGCTTCGCAGCTCGACGGGCACGTCACGCAGGCCGTGCACGAGCGCGAGACGGCGTCCGGCGGGGAAGTTCACGAAGGCGTCTTTCCAGCCGTTCGTCTCGTAGAAGGTGCGATCCGAGCTCGTGAGGCCGCCCTCGTAGCGCTTCGGGCTCTCCTCGGATTCACGCGGGCACGACTGGTCGCAGGCGCCGAGACTCAGCGCGAGAAGGACGCCGAGCGCGCCGCGCCGAGCACTCGTCATTCGAGCCAGCCCATGAGCACCACGCGTTCTGCGAGGACTTCGATCACGTCCTCCATGCGCGCAATCTCCCGGGCCCGGAACGGCTGGCCGCCGCGTCCGACTTCGATCATCGCCAGAAGCTCGCCGTACAGACACAGCGGCACCATGGCAACCCCTCGCACGTCTGGCAAGCAGCGCAGCAGGCGTCCGACGATGTAGCGGCTCTCGCTGCCGAGACCCGGCTCGCTCACGACCGTGTAGCCGTTCCGCGCCGCCGCCAGCGTCGGGTCGTCTTCGGCGATGCGCTCGCCGAGCAGCCGCTCGGTGCGCGGGCCGTGTCCGCCGACGGTGACCACCGAGAGCAGATCGCGCCGAGCGCGGTGGACGAGCCCGATGTCGGCTCCCGATGCCGCGACCGCCGTCGAGACGGCGAGCAGGAGCGCGTCGCCGAGGTCGTACGCATTCGCGAGGACGCCGACGGGGTCCACGGGTCCAGGGCGAATCGTCGAGCGGGTGGACGGCGGTGGCTCGCTCGGACGGATCGTGAGCGCGATCTCCGGCGGCGGCGGAGGCGCGCTGTGGACGGGGTTCGACGCGCGCGATTCGAGCCCGGCGCTCAGCGAGGCGAGGTCTTCGACCGTTTGCTCCCGGCCCGTCGCGGGGAGCGACTCGATCTCGTCGAGACGGCGCCAGACCTGCCACGATTCGTGACGGACGAAGGATCCGCTCGGGATGCGGCCGTGGGCGGCGCCGCGCAGCAGCATGTCGAAGGACACCGGACCGACGGCGACGACCCCGTTCGTGACGAACCAGCGGTCACTCCGCGGCGCTCCGCTCGGGGGCGTGCTGCTCAGCGGCGATTCTTCGGAAGCGGTGTAGACGAACAAGTCTCAAAAATGCGTCGCACAATGTAGGAGGACGCAGTACAGTACCGCACAGGGTAGGATATGCGCTCCTGCGGGTCAAGTAGTGCCGCCTCGTCGCCCTCACGACCTTGATACGGTCCCGCTCGTGACGAACGGCAAGGTTTGGCTCGTCGGTGCCGGTCCCGGCGATCCGGGCCTCATCACCGTGCGTGGACTCGAGGCGCTCCGGCGAGCCGAGGTCGTTCTCTACGACACGCTCGCTCACCCCGCGCTCCTCGACGCCGCGAGCCAGGCGGAGCTCCGCCACGTCGGCAAGCGCTACGGCGAGCCGAGCGCGAGTCAGTCGGAGATCAACCGCGAGCTCGTCGAGCTCGGGCGCGCGGGCAAGCGAGTGGTGCGCCTGAAGGGCGGCGATCCGTTGCTCTTCGCGCGAGGTGCCGAGGAGGCGCTCGCGCTCGCCGAAGCGAACATCCCGTTCGAGATCGTTCCCGGCATCTCGTCGCCCGTCGCCGCGGCGGCGTATGCGGGCATCTCGCTCACGCACCGAGAGCTGTCTTCGAGCACGACGTTCATCACGGGTAGCGATCGTGCTGGCAAGGAATGGTCGCCCGAATCGTGGAAGCGACTCGCGACGGCGACGGACACCGTGTGCGTCCTCATGGGGATGCGGCGCATCGAAGCCATCACGCAAGCGCTCATGGACGGCGGACGCAGCCCCGAAACGCCGGCCGCGGTGATCCAGTGGGGCGCTCGGCCCGAGCAGCGCGTGGTCGTCGCGCGTCTCGCCGACATAGCCCGCTCGGCGCGCCAGGCGGGGCTCTCGAACCCCGCCGTGATCGTCGTGGGCGAGGTCGTGGCGTTGCGAAATTCGCTGCGCTGGTACGACACCCGCCCGCTCTTCGGCCGCCGGGTGCTCGTGCCGCGTCCAGCGGGGCAAGCCGAGCGCACCGCTCAGGCTCTCCGCGAGCGCGGCGCGGAGCCGCACGTCGTCCCGGTGATCGAAATCGTGCCTCCCGCCGATCCCGAGCCGCTCGCGTCCGCCGCGACGCGGCTCGGCGAGTACGACTGGGTGCTCTTCACGAGCGCGAACGGCGTCGAGCGGCTTTTCGGCGCGCTGCGCGCGTCGGGGCGCGACGCGCGCGCGTTCGGCAACGCGAAGATCGGCGTCATCGGCCCGCGCACGGCCGAAGCGCTCGAACGATTCGGCGTGCGGGCGGACCGCGTCGCCGAAGAGCACGTGGGCGAGGGTCTCGCGAGGGAGATTCTCGCGGTCGGAACGCCACGACGCGTGCTCATTCTGCGCGCGCTCGTCGCGCGTGACGCGCTGCCGACCGCGTTGCGCGACGCCGGCGCGCTCGTTGACGTCGTCGCGGCGTACGAGACGCGTCCAGCGCCCCCGGGCCCGAAGTCCCTCGTCGAGCTCGTCGAGACCGGCGCCGTCGACACCGTGCTCTTCACCTCGAGCTCCACGGTCACGACGACCGTCGAGCGCATGGGGCCGACGGCGCGCGAGCTGCTCGCCCGCCTGACGGTGGCGAGCATCGGTCCAATTACGACCAGCACGGCCGAAGCGCTCGGCGTGCGCGTGGACGTGACGGCCGCTACGTTCACGGTCGACGGCCTGCTCGACGCCCTCGAGCAGCATCTCGAAAGCCGTTCGGCGCTTCCCGGCGATTGACGCTCCCCCCACGGCATCGCGTAGGGTCTCGTCATGCCGTCTCCGCGCCGCGTCGTCGTCTCGTCGATTTCACTCGGGGTGCTCGCCGCTTGCGCGTCCAAGTTCGTTCCCGCCGCGGTGAACGCGCCTCCCGAAAGCGGCACGGCGGGACCGCCTCCGAGCCCGACCGCCGTCGTGCCGGTCATCTCGCCCACGGTGTATCCCGCCGAACCGAAGGGACCGCCTCCCATTCCGCCGCCCGAAGGCCAGGGGCTCTCCGTCAAGCACCAGAAGTACATCGTCGTCGATCAGTTCGGATACCGAACGCGCGACGCGAAGGTGGCCGTGCTGGTCGACCCCGTCAACGGCTGGAACGCGAACGACGAATACCAGCCTGGGCCCGAGCTCGAGGTGAGAAAGTGGGCCGACGGCAGCATCTTCCAGCGCGGTCCGAGCACGGCATGGAACGGCGGTAAGGTCGACGAAACCTCCGGAGATCGCGGCGCGTGGTTCGACTTTTCGGCGCTGGCAGTTCCCGGTCTCTACTACGTGTTCGATCCGAAGAACGGCGTGCGCTCACACCCGTTCGAGATAGCCGACGACGTCTATCGGCGGGTCTTGAAGACGGCGGTGCGCACGTTCTACTTCAATCGCGCAAACCACGAGAAGAAGGCGCCTTATGCCTGCGTCGGGAAACGCTGCTGGCTCCAGGGCGTGGACTACATGGGGCCGGGGCAGGACAAGGAAGCGCGCAGCGTGACCGAGCGCGACAACCCCAAAACGGCGCGTGATCTCAGCGGCGGGTGGTGGGACGCCGGGGATACCGACAAGTACATGACGTTCGCGAACGACGCCTTCCACCAGCTTCTGACGGCCTACGAGGAGCGGCCGAAGGCGTTCACGGACGACTACGGCATCCCCGAGTCGAACAACGGCATTCCGGATCTCGTCGACGAGATCGTCGTCGAGCTCGACTTCCTGGTGAAAATGCAGCCCGCGGATCTCGGGGGCGGCGTGCTCTTGAAGTCGGGCAACGCCGACTACGGAGACCCCGTCCCCGACCAGAGCAAGTTCCCGCGTTTTTACTACCCGAAGCCGTGCTCGTCCGCGGCCATCACGTTCTCCGGCATGATCGCCCACGCGGCGCTCGTCGTCGGGAAGTTCCCGAAGTGGAAGGGCCGCGTCCCCGAGCTCACGAAACGCGCGCTCGACGCGTGGAAGCACTATCACGACAATCCGAAGAGCGATGCTTGCGATGACGGTACGATCAAGGCAGGCGACGCGGACAAATCGCTTGCCGAACAGGCGCAGTACGCCGTTACCGCCGCCGTCTACCTGTTCGCGCTCACCGGCGAGAAGCAATTCGATCAGTACGTCACCAAGAACTACGCAGTGACGCGCCCCTTCGTGGACGAGCGCTGGTCCGTCTACGACCAGAGTCAGGGCGACGCGCTGCTCTTTTACGCCACGCTGCCCAAGGCGACGAAAGCGACGAAAGACGCCATCGTCGCGCGCAAAAAGTCACAGGGCGGGACGCTCGATCTCTACGGGTTTCGACCCGAGCTCGACCTCTACCGCGCCTTCATGCGACCAGACTCCTATCACTGGGGCAGCAACAACGCGCGCGCCGGGTTCGGCAACACCAACTACGATCTCGTGCAACACAAGCTCGTCGGCGACGAAGCGCGAGCGAGCGCCGAAGTCCGCGCGGCGGGAATCCTGCATTCGTTCCACGGCGTAAACCCCATGCAGCTCGTCTATCTCACGAACATGTACGCCGACGGCGGCGACGCTTGTGCCGACGAGGCGTATCACACGTGGTTTCGTGACAAGCATCCGGTCTGGGACAACGCGCGCACGAGCGAGCTCGGTCCCGCTCCCGGCTTCGTGACGGGCGGCCCGAACAAGGATTACTGCAAGGATCAAAACCCCGCCGAGCACGCCTGCGCGAAGTCACCCGTGCGGCAGCAGCCTCCCGAAAAGGCGTACCTCGACGTAAATACGAGTTACGAGCCCCCGAACCCCTACGACAAGTCGTGGGAGCTCACCGAGCCCGCCATCTACTACCAGGCTTCGTACCTCCGGCTCCTCTCGAAGTTCGTCGACTGATCGCGGTGTCGGCGCTGCGCGGGGGATGGCTCACGAGGCGAGCACGATTGACGGCCCGATTGCGCTGACGCAAAACGTCACTCATGACCATGCTGAGCGCGACGCCGACCCGGGCCGCCGACGAGCCCGGCGAAGAGCTCTTGTTCGAGGGTAACCCCGCGCTCGTGCCGAGTCTGGGCGCGCTCTTGCTCGCAATTCTGACGCTGGGGCTCTGGCTGATTCCGCTGTGGTGGCGTTCTCGGGGCCGACACTACCGCCTTACGACGAAGCGTGTCGTCGTAGAGACCGGGATTCTGAACAAGCGACTCGAACAGGTCGATCTCTACCGTGTGAGTGATTACACGGTGCTGCGCCCGATTTCGCAGCGCATTTTGGGAACCGGGAACCTTTTGCTGCGGACGCTGGATCACACGTCGCCCGAGGTGCCGGTGACGAACATCAAGACCGACGTCGTCGCGCTCTACGAACGCATTCGTGCCGCTACCGAAGTAGAAAAGCGCAAACGCGGTGTCCGAGTGATGGACATGGAGTGACGAACGTTTCGTGACGAAGATGAGCGCTCCGCCAGTTTTGCGACGCGCGCTTCAGACACAGGCATAGAGCGCGCGGGGGCGCATCGGTTCCCAGGAGCGCGAGAGTGAGGAATGATGTCGCTCCGGAAACCTCCGGAGGGTCTCCCGACTCTTGCATGTGACCAGCGAGAGTCTTTCGCGGCGCCGACTGGTCGGCGTGGCGTATTGCGTCGCAAACCTTCGGGAGAAATTCCATGTCAGAGCACCCCAACAGTTCGCGCTCTTCCTCGCGGCCGCGTGCGTTCATCATTTCACCTTTCACGTGCGGACTCGTTGCCGCGTTGTCTCTCGGTGCCACAGCGTGCGGCGGCGACGACGACGAGGATTCCAACGATGCGACCGCCGAGGGGGGCACCTCGGGTTCTTCGGGTTCTTCGAGCGGCGGCTCGTCGGCGCGCGGCGGCTCGTCGGGGCGCGGCGGCAGCAGCGCGACCGGCGGCAGCAGCACCGGCGGCAGCAGCACCGGCGGCACGAGCGGAAAGGCCAACCCCATCGATCCAGAGAGCTACGACGGACAAGAGGTGTTTCGATACGACACCTTTGGCGACGAGCAGCTCTGGACCGACACCCTACGGATGCACGAAGCGATTCAGGCAGCGCTCGATCCCACGACGGCGCTCATGCTCGGCCTCAAGGTCGATGCCGAGGCGCTGCCCGAGGGTATCCTCGAAACCGCCGATCTCACCGATCCGGCGACGACCGTCGCGCTCATCGGCCTCGATGCCGTCGTCGGCGTGAAAGGCGAAGTCGATGCTTCCGGAAACCTGGTGCGCGTCGGTATCACCTGCGCGCTCTGCCATTCCGACGTCGACGATTCGGTGATGGAAGGCATCGGCGTGCGCATCGACGGGGCCGCCAACGGCGATCTCGATCCGGGCGCCATCATCGCGCTCGCGCCGGGGCTCGCCGATCAACCCGACCTGCTCGAGGTCTACAATAGCTGGGGACCCGGCTTCTACGATCCGCGTTTCAACCAGGACATGATCAACAGTCCCGTGGTGATTCCGCCGATTTACGGTCTCGCCGGCGTGCCCTACGAGACGTACACCGGTGACGGTCCAATCTCGTACTGGAACGCGTACGTCGGTATCACGCAGATGGGCGGCGTCGGAAATTTCTACGACCCGCGCATCGACGTGGCCGTCTCGTACGACGTGGACATGATCCGGCCAAAGCTTCCGGCGCTCTACGAGTACCAGGTTTCTCTCGAGGCCCCGGCGCCGAGCGAGGACGACTTCGAGCCTGCTGCGGCCGATCGTGGACAGGCTCTCTTCGAGGGCGCCGCCCGGTGCAGCACGTGCCACACCGGCCCGACGTTCACCGATGTCGGCAACCAAATCTGGCATGCACCGGAAGAGACCGGCATGGATCCGGCGTACGCCGAGCGAACGGCGACGAAGCGCTACCGAACCACGCCGCTTCGGGCGCTTCTGAAGCACCCGCCCTACTTCCACGACGGCAGCGCCGAAACGCTCGCCGAGGTCGTGACTCACTACAACACGACCCTCGAGCTCAATCTCTCGTCGGCGCAGCAGGCGGATCTGGTTCAGTACCTGAACTCGCTCTGACGCGGCGACCCCCGGCGGTTCGCCGGCGCGCATCGGAGCGTCGCGACCGCTCGTTTTTCGAGCGGCGCCCGCTCCGGTGCAGTACGTCGCCGGGACCCAAGGAGAGTCAGAGCTCGACGCGCGCCAGGAAGAATTTGTTGTTGAGCGCTTTGTCCGTGAGCTTCTCGAAGCGCTTGACCTTGCCGAGCTCCGACTTGAGTCCCGACTCGCGCGAATGTTCGGTCGTGAAGAAGAGCACGCGCGTTCCTTGCTGGCGCTGTTCCTCGAGCCATTTGCGGAAGGCGGCGCCGGTGGAAACGAACGCAGGAATGCGATTTCCGGTGTAGAAGTTTTCGCCTTTCCAGTTCATCTGGAACGCGACGAGAAGCTCGGCGGGGCTCGAGCGGCGCTCGTAGTACTCGAGGATCGTTTCACGCTGCCCCCAATGGGGCGCCGCGCGGAAGAGGTAGACGTCGATGCCCCAGGCGGCCGTCCAGACCCCGACCGCAACGACGAGCGCGACGGCGTGCGCGCGCAAGCGCACGAGCGCGAAGAGCGCGGACGCGAGCGCGAAGACGAGCGTCGTGGCCGCGATCGCCCCGGTAAAATCGAGCGAATCGGGCCAGGGCCGCTTGTAGTTGTAGCTCATGAGGTGCATCAGGCGGAGCGGGCCCTCGGCGTCGTCGGGTGAAAAAAGATCGCGGGCGGTCAGCACGAGCGCTCCGGCGCCGGCGAGTCCGACGCACGAGAGCAGCGAGCTTTCGAGTGCGCCGAGCCGCCCGGGCTCGAGGAACGGCGAGCGACGCACGGCGGCCGCGAACAGTCCGAGACCCGCGAGCAGACAAGCGGCGCCGAGCCACGGCGAGCTTTCCGGTACCGGAACGGTGCCGAACGGCGAGCCGCCGAGCGTACGGAGCGCTCCATACGCGAGCAGCAGCGCCGAAAGGCCGACGGCGGCCACGTAGATGGCGGTGCGCCGTCCGCTCGCCGCTCCCTTCGGCAGCGCGTGCTCGAGCACGATGCCGGTGAGCATCGCGACGGGCGGCACGCACGGAAGCACGTAGTGGTGAAACTTCGTGAGCGAGATCGTGAACATCGCGAACGCGATCACGAACCAGAGGACGAACAGCGCGCGTGCCTCGGCCTTCGGCTCGAGGCGCTCGTCGCCGTCACGCTGCCAGAACAGGAGCCCCGAGACGGCAAGTCCCGTCCACGGAAACAGGCCGTACCCGAGCTGCCAGACGTAGTACCGAAAGCTCAGATTGTCGCCCGCATTCGTGTCGTGCACGTGCACGAACGCCCGCTTGTACATGTCGTGCGCGATCAGCCGGTCCCAGAACGGCGGGCCGTGGCGAGCTCCCATCTGCAGGTACCACGGTAAGCACACACAAACGAACAAGAGCACGAGCCCGACGAGCTCGAGCCGCGGGAGGTCGCGCCATCGGCGGGCGGCTCCAACGGCGACGAGCACCGTCACGAGCGGCAGCACGAGGCCCGGGGCGCCCTTCGCGAGCGCCGCGAGCGCCGTGAACAGCCAGGCTGCGAGGAAGTACAGCCGCTGGACGCGCCGCTCGCCGCGATTCATCCATAAGAACAGCGCTAGGCACGCCCCGTAGAGCAACGCGGCGAGTCCCGGCTGGAACGCGGCGTCCACGGGCTCGTCGGCTCGACACGCCTCGTTTCCCGGAAGCCCGCAGTTGCCCGCGGACCCCGACGCGAATTGGTCGAGGTGGACGCGAAAGCCATACGGGGCCTCCGAAAGCTGCAGCGTCACGTGTCGCGACGCGAGATAAAGAATCTGCGGCAGCACGACGAGGAGCACGAGCGCGAGGAGAGCGTGCCGCGCCGAAAAGCCGAAGGTGCGGCGGCCGACCCGGACCCCGAACGTTCGTGCTCGCGCGTCCGGATCGGTTCCGAGGCCGAGCAACGCGAGCGCCAGAGCCACGCTGAGCGGCGCCACGTACGGCATGTCGGTCATGCTCTGATGAGCGAGCAGGTACCAGTAGGGAACGCTCAAGAGCACGAGCGCGCCGAGGAATCCGGCGCGCCCGCCGAAACGCTGCGCGACGGCTCGGTAGAGCGCGTAGGTCGCGAGCAGCGTGAGCAGCACGACGGGAAGCCGCGCGGCCCATTCGGGAGCCGGAACGTTTCCTTGCGCGACTCCGGCGAGCATCTGGTCCGGCAGGAACCGCACGCCGAAGAGCGAGAACGCGAGCGCCTGCAGCCACATGTCGAGCACGGGCTTCGACCAGAAGTAGCCCTCTTGAGCCCACCACAGCGAAATCCAATCGTCGCGCGCGAGGATTTCACGCGCGACCTCGCCATAGTGCGCTTCCCACGGATCGCTCAGCGAATAGCTTCCGAGGAGCGGCACGTAGAGCCCGATCGCGAGCGCGAGCAGCCAGAACCCCCAACGTCGGAGCAGCGGTCGTTCTTCGTCGAGCGCGCCCAGCCGCACGAGCACGCGAAACCCGGCGACCGCGACCCAGAGCAGCGACGCGCTCACGAGAATTGCCGCAGTCAATCGGGGCCACG
>DASUTR010000447.1:0-2100 GCA_036374535.1 Polyangiaceae bacterium | reverse complement strand
GTCGGCGTGATACAGGAACGAAGGCGCCTGCATCATCGCCTCGACCACGAGGCGAAATCCGTTCTGCGCGCCGCCGGTTCCCTGCTTGCCGAGCGCGTACAAGTTCACGTAGCGGGTCACTTCCTCGGCTTCGAGAGGACGACGATACGCGCGTAGACCGAACTCGGTGATGAACCGCGTCGCGCACGTGGTCCCCGCGTCCGCTGCGAGATCGCATCCGGCAAGAGTCGCCATGCGACTCCGTGCGTCGAGCGCGAGCGCACCCGCGACTTCCATGTGTTGTTGGACGATGAGGTCCGTAATCGGAGCGATGGCGTTGCTGTTGAACGGGCCAATGCGCTCGTCCGGCGCGATGGCGTCGGCGGGCGAGCCCGTCGCTCCGACGAGGTCGCGCACGGTGTTGTCGAACTGCGTGCGGGTCATGCGCCGAAGCTTCGTGAGCCCCGCGTTCAACGCACGGTTCGACTCCGTACAGGCGCGCTCCACGTCGTCGGGCGGAAGCGGCGGCTCGCCGCCCGTCCCGGCGCTTCCGCCGTTTCCCGCGTTCCCCCCGCTCCCCGTCGAGCCGCTGGTCGCGCCCGAGCCACTCGAGCCGCTCGAGCCGCCCTGGCTCGAGCCTCCGTTCGCGGAAGCGCCGCCGCTGCCGGACGTGGCCCCGGGCTCGTCGTCGCCAGGACCGCCGATGGTCGAAGTGCATCCCAGCGTGACGAGGAATGCGAGGCAGACTCCCAGCCGTGAGAGCCCCGTGTGGGTACCGTCCGAGGTGAAATTCGCGCTCATCAGGGCGCACAAGTTCCCGCTCGCCTCCGAGACGGGTCACTCGGGCAAATTGCCGCGTTGAGCGGGATGATCGAGCGGGTGCGTGAGCAGGTGGCGCTCCACGTCGCCGGCCCAGGGCGTGTCGCGAAACGTATCGACCATGACGGTCGCTTCGCTGCGAGCCTCAGCGAGCCGGCCGAGGTTCACCAGCGACCGAATCTTGAACCACGCGCGTTCCGGAGCGTCCTCGCTGCCCGGAAAGCGCGCGTCGGCTTCGCGCACGAGCTCGAGCGAACGCTCCGGCGCCGACTGAGCCAACGCTCGAAGCTCTGCCATGATGGTCGCTTCGTCGGCGCGACGTCGCTCGACCGGGACGCGCGGCTCCGGAGGTCGAGCAGGATTGGCATTGCGCGTGACGCTCGCGAGCGAATCGTTCTGCGCGCTCCGGGCGGCGGAGATCCGTGAAACCTCACGAACGCCGCGCTCTCGCACCGCGCTTTCCCGGTGATCTTGCGCGATGAGCGCCGCGCTCGCCGCCACGAGCGCGCAGATGCCTGCCGCAAGGAGATGTCGCTGCTTCATCGGAGGTTCGGCACCTCGTCGCGCGTCACCGTACGCGTGTTCGCGTAGACGCTCTGCACGTGCGAGAGGCTGTTGTTCGAAATCTGATACCCCGCCCAAGTATTGAAGAGCACCCACGGCGCGGCATTGTTGTTGAACATGTCGTTCGGGTTCGGCAGGAGCCCGTTCTCGTGAAGCGGGATCGGGATGGTGGTGCCGACGATGGTTCGCGTCGTCGTGAACATGGACGTGAACGGCTGGTTCGTCGCGTACGTGTCGGGACCCGCGATATCGACGTAGTTTCTCCCCGGATAGAACGACGCGTTCGGAGAGCCGCTGAACGGCATGAGCCACACGAGATTGTTCAGCCCCTTCGTCGTCGTAAAGTAGTTGTACATGTACGTCCAGAGCTGCACGAACTCTGCGCCCGTTCCCTTGCTCCACCAGAACCAGCCGTTCGGCTGCGCTTCGTGGAAGGGCGCCCAGAGCACCGCGACGTTCGCGTTCTCGAGCGTTTGGAGCTCGCGGGCGGCGTAGTCGAGCTTCGACTTGAACGAGACGTTCGCGGCGCTGCCCTCGGTGAGCACGCTCGCGATGTTCGCGGTGCCCATCGAGTTTTCGTAGGTGTCGGAGTTCGGCGGCGCGCCCATGTGGTAGCGGATCATGGTGATGCCGCCGGCGTCCCAATACGCCTGAGCGCGCGAGGTCGTGCCGCTCGGGTAGAGGTAGTCGCCGCCGAGAATGGCCGGATACTTTCCGGTGTTCTGATTGATCCAGTTC
>DASUTR010000446.1:0-13061 GCA_036374535.1 Polyangiaceae bacterium | reverse complement strand
CGGGGGCGGGTATTCAGTGCCGTGGCGCATGCCTTCGCGGGCGCGCGCGGAGAGGATGCGCTCGTGTTCGTCGATGAAGTACGCGCGCGTGAGGCCGGGTGCGCGCCCCGACGGCCACGCGTACGCGACGTAGCGCCGTTCGGCGAGCTCGTCGTCGAAGTGACGGCCCGAGGCGCTCGAGAATGTCTCCGCTCCGGTCGGTACGCAGACGCGGAACCAGAATCCGCCGATTTCGATGCTCGGTCCGGCAGCCGTCGTTTCGAGTTTCGGGTAGCCCTCGAGCAGCGGCGGGCTGAGCCAGCGGCCGCCGCGCACGGGGGTTTCTCCGGTGAGCTCGCCGAGCAACAGCGCCGAGCCGACGCCGTCGCCGTCGGGATCCCACGCGCCCGCCTTGCGCGCGCCGTCCTCGGCGAAGAGGATCTCGCGGAGGCGCGAAATCGCGCGCTGCGCGGCAGCGCTCGTGCCGCCGCGAACGATTCCGGCGAGCGCGTCGGTCGCGAGGAAGCGGCCCACGGCCGCGAACGCGACGACGCCTGCGACGATATGCGCGACGACGAGGCGTTTCTTCAGCACTGCCTCGAGCTTCGGCAGCGAGAGCGCGTGCAAGAGCACGAACAACGCCGCGGGCAGGGCGAGCTTCGGGAAGACGAGCGACGCCGCGGCGAGCGCGACGGTGAAGCCCGTTCGAACCGTTGCCCGAGCGGCGCTCGTCACGGGGTCAGCGGCGGGGCGGCCGCGACAGGGCCGTCGTATTCACGCGCTCCGGAGCGACGCTGTTGGTCATCGAATAGCCGCCGGCGGGACGGAGACTCTGCTCGTGCTTCGAGGGCTTCGAGTTCGGAGGAAGCGACGGCACCGTGGGCTCGGTGAGCTGCGGTTCTGGACCGCGCGGCGTGATCGGCACCGGCGTCAGGACCGGATCCGGCGGCAGAGGCGTGGTCGGTGGATGCAACGCGGCGCGCAGCTCCTCGGGCGGGGGTGATGGAAAGCGCTGCTCGCGCGGCGAGACATCGAAAGCGGGCGCGCGCGGGCGCGTCCCGCCTGGCATCGGATTCGTCGTGCGCGTGGAACGCTCTTGAGGAGCCGGTTCCGTCGGGCGCTGCTTGCGCGACGAGACGGGCTTTCCGGAGGATACCGGGTGCGACGGCGCCGATTGGGGAACGATTCGCGGGCTCTCCGGCGGCGGAAGCGTCGACGCCATGCGCCCGGCGGGCGTGGGCGTCGGCGTGTGCACCGGGATGGCCTGCCGGACGGCGTCGCCGATGCGGTGGTGCGCGCCTTCCGTGCGCGCGAGATCACGCTCGCGCGTGAGGCGCACCACGGTCGCCTGGGCTTCGTCTCGCTGCGCCTGCAATTTGAGCAGGGTTTCTCGCGTGCGCTCGCGATCGGCGAGCAGTTGCTCGACGTCCTTTTTCACCGCTTCGAGCTCGAGCCGCACGTCGGGCGCGGGAGCCGGCTCGGTGGGAGGCGCCGCAAGCGGGGGCAGCGCGACGGCGGCGAGGTCGGGGAGCGAGCCCGGGTTCGCGGTGGGGCGTTGACTCAATCGTTCGCGCGTCACGTCGATTTCTCGACGGAGCTCGGCGACGGCGTGCTCGTGGTCTTCGAGCATTCCGGCGATGAACGCGTCCTGCTGCTCGAGGATGTAGGTGCGCTCGTTCTTCGCCTCTTCGGCGGCTTTGGCGAGCGACCGTTCGAGGAACGCAACGCGGTTTTTCAGCGCGAGCTTTTGCTCGTTTGCGGCGCCGAGAAGGTCGGCAAGCGCCCCGAGCTCCGCGACGAGCGCGACGTTCGCCTCGCGCGCGCTCGAAACTCCGGTCGTGAGCTCGCGCACCGCGCGCATCAGCGTGCTCAGGCTGGCGTCGGCGCGGCTCGTCGCCGCCAAAGCCGCCTGAAGGCGTGCGTCGCTCGCAGCGCTCGTCATGGACGGCGGCGCTGCAGGCGGACGGGCGGTCTCGCTCCCCGCGCGTTCGCTCGCCCCCGAGCTTTTCGGTTCGCTCGCATCGAGTGAGGGGTGGGACGCCGCCATGCCGCTTTGTCGCTCAGGTCGAGGAACGGAGCAATCGTACGCCCACTTCGAGCATTAGGCGCTAGTATTCAGCATGATTCTCGAGCGTCCAGCGCCATCTAGCCCTGCTGCAATGGACCGGCAGCTCGAGCGGCTTAGTGAAGGGGCGAGGGCTTTCGGTCGGATGCCGGTGCGCGACCGCATCCCGCTGCTTTCGGCCGTCCGGCGGCGCTTCCACGAGCTCGCACCACGCTTCATCGAGCTCGACTGCCTCGCCAAAGGTATTGCCCGGACCTCGCCCCGGTCCGGCGAGGCGGGCTTCGAAGGGCCCGCCATCACCCTGCGCTACCTTGCCGAGCTCGAGCGAACGCTGCGTGGCGAACGCGGCATCGAGCCTTCCGCCGTTCGGGTCGAAGACGGCCGTACCAAGGTCACGGCGCTTCCTCGGGATGCCTGGGAGCGCTTGCTCTTTCCCGGGCTTCTGGCCGAGGTTTGGCTAGGCGAAGGCGCTTCGAAAGACCCGTTCCTCGACCCGGAGGAGCTTCGGCCGGCCCGTTCCGAGGGGGAAATCGCGCTCGTTCTCGGCGCCGGCAACGTCGCTTCGATTTCGGCACTCGACGTGCTCCAGCAGTGTTTCGTGCACGGGCGCGTTTGCCTGCTCAAGGCGAGTCCCGTAAACGACTATATCGGGCCGCTGTTCGAGCTCGCCTTCGCGCCGCTCGTCGAGCGCGGCGCTTTCGCGATTGCCTACGGGGGCCCGGACGTGGGCGCGTACCTCACGACGCACCCGAGGATCGACACCATTCACGTTACGGGCTCCTACGCGACGCACGAAACCATCGTTTGGGGTCCACCCGGGCCCGAGCGCGATGAGCGCAAGGCCCGTCGCGAGCCCGTCACCCGAAAGCCCGTGACGAGCGAGCTCGGCAACGTGAGCCCCGCGATCGTCGTGCCCGGCGCCTGGGAGGCGGCGGACATCGAGCACGCCGCGAAGAACATCGTCGGATCGCACGTCTTCAACGCCGCATTCAACTGCAACGCGACGAAGCTCGTCGTCACACCGCGGGGCTCGGCGCTTCGCGCGCGTCTGCTCGCGGCAATCGAGCGAGAATTCTCGGCCGTCCCGACGCGCCGCGCGTACTACCCCGGCGCCGCGCGCGCGTACGAAAAGCACACGAAGGGACCGGGCCGCACGCTCGAGCTCGGCACGCCGCGGGAGGGCGAGCTTCCCTGGGCGTTCGTGCAGGGGCTCGAGCCCGCGAGCGACGCCGCGTGCTTTCGGGAAGAGCCGTTCTGCTCCGTGCTTTCCGAGGTCGCGCTCGGGAGCGACGATCCCGCGGAGTTCTTGAGCGAGGCGACGCGCTTCTTGAACGACCGCGTGTTCGGCACGCTGAACGCCATGCTGCTCGCGCCGGCGAGCGTGGAGCGCGACGCCCGGGCGGCGCGAGCGCTCGACGCCGCGGTGCGCGACCTTCGCTACGGCAGCGTTTGCGTGAACGTGTGGCCGGCGGTCGCCTACGGTCTCGGAACGTTGCCTTGGGGCGGCCACCCTTCGGGAACGCTCGAGAACGTGGGCAGCGGTCTCGGCGTCGGCCACAACGCGCTGCTCTTGCGCGATGTCGAGAAAACGGTGCTGCGCGCTCCGCTCGCCGCGTTCCCGAAACCCCTGTGGTACCCCGAGCACCGCACGCTCGACCGTGTCGCAAACGCCTTCTGCGACTTCGAGGCCGAGCGCGGCGCGCTCCGGGCGGCAAAGCTCGCGATGGCGGCCCTGCGCGGCTGAGCGCGCGCGCCGCGGCTCCGTTGCTCGGCGCCGCGGCGGGGCGTAGACTCGACGGCGTGACCGAGGGATCGGGTGAGTCAGCGGGCTCGGAACTCCAATTCGACAAGGTCGAGCATGCGTCGCCCGGCGCGTCCCGCACCTGTCCGATCTGTCAGAAGATCGTGAGTGACGAGTACTACGAGGTGAACGGTAACGTCATCTGCCCCTCGTGCGCGCACGACCTTGCGGGAGGCAAGGGGGGAGCCCCGCTCCTGCGCGCCGCGCTGTTCGGGGGCGGCGCCGCCGTCGTGAGCACGCTCGGCTGGTATCTCATCATCAAGGCGACCGATCGCGAGTGGGGCCTCGTGGCCATCGCCGTCGGCTTCTTCGTCGGTATGGCGGTACGGCGCGGCTCGCGTGTGGGCGGGGGCTTTCGGTATCAAGCGCTCGCGATGGCGCTCACCTATTCGTCCATCACGGTTAGTCACGTGCCCTGGGTCATCGACGGGTTCCGCCAGGCGGAAGCCGAGCGAACGGCACCGGCGGCCGGTCAGGGCCGTCCGGATGGCGAGGCATCGAGAAAGGTCGAGGGGGTTCCGGAGGAGCCTCCGTCTCTCGGCAACTTCGTGTTCGCGTGGATCTTCGTCCTCGGCGTCGCCATGGTGAGTCCGTTTCTCGCCGGCGTGGACGGAATCATGGGGCTCATCATCATCGGCATCGCGCTTTACGAAGCGTGGAAGCTCAATCGGCAAGTGCTCGTGAACGGACCGTTCCGACTGAGCACGGTCCCCGCCGTCACGTGACCCTCGCAACCCCCATCGGCGCCCGCGCCTGCGGCGTTTGTCGCACCGAGCTTTCGGGCTCCCTGCTCGCCTGTCCGAGCTGCGGCGCGCTCGTCCACTCCCGAGAGCTCAAGGCGCTCGCCGAAGAGGGCGCCGTCGCCGAGAAGGCCGACGACGTGACGCGCGCGCTCTCGGCGTGGCGTCGCGCGCTCGACCTCCTGCCGCAGAGCTCGGCGCAGCACGCGAAAGTTCTCGAAAAAGTCCAGACGTTGAGCCGGCGAATTCGAGCTCCTGCGGCGCTCGGTGCGCGAGCGCCCGCCGTGCGAACCGAGCGGCGCGGGCTCGGCAAATGGCTCGCGCTCGCCGCCGCGACGGGCGCGTTGCTCTTGAAGTTCAAGGCGATCCCGCTTTTCTTGCTCGGCAAGGGCAAGCTCCTCTTGCTCGGCCTCACGCAGGCGAAGACGTTCTTCTCGATGGCGATCTCCGTGGGCGTGTACGCGCTCGCGTTCGGGTGGTGGTTCGCGCTCGGGCTCGTCGTCTCCATCTACATTCACGAGATGGGCCACGTCGCCGCGCTCCGTCTCTACGGTATTCCTGCGAGCGCGCCGATGTTCGTGCCGGGGCTCGGTGCGTTCGTGCGCCTCAAGCAACGGCCCGCGACGCCGGCGGAGGACGCCCGCGTGGGGCTCGCCGGACCGATTTGGGGCGCGTTCGCGGCGCTCGCGTCGCTGCTCCTCGGCAAGGCGTACGACGTGCCGGTGCTCGTCGCGATCGGCAGCGTCGGCGCCATGGTGAACCTGTTCAATCTGCTGCCCGTCTGGCAGCTCGACGGCGCGCGCGCGTTCTCGGCGCTCGCGAAGCCCGAGCGCGTCGTCGTCGTCGTCGTGCTCTGGGTGCTCGCGCTCTACGCGCGCGACTTCACGCTCTTTCTGCTCGCTCTGGTGGCGACGGGGCGCGTGCTCGTCGCCGACGCCAACGCGCCGACCGTCGGGGATCGAGGCGTGCTCGCGACGTTCATCGTCGTCGCCGTCGGTCTCACGCTCGTCATGACGAGCGCGGGGGAGCTCGCCGCGCTCACTGCCCCGTGAGCTCAGCTTCGCCGCGCCGCGCGCTTGCGTCCCGCGCGGTGCTCTTTGGCGAGGGCGAGCATGAAATCGTCGAAATCGATTTGCATCGTGTGGCGGCGCGAAGCGACGTAGCGCTGCTTCATCGTGCGCGTCTCTTCTTCGGTCACGCGCAGCATGACGTCGCGCGGAGGAAGACGGTAACGACCGGCGAGGTGATCGGCGAGGAGCTTCGCTTGCGCTTCGGCGATCGGCATGATCGCGCCCAGAGGTTGGGCGAGCCCGACGAAGAAGAGATCGTCGACCGTGACGTGAAAGAGCCGGTAGTAGAGCGGAAGCTCGTTGTTCGGCGCCGAGACGAAGCTCGGTTCGAAGAAGGGAAACGAGACTTTGTAGCCCGTCGCGAACACCACGGCGTCCGCGTGCTCGCGCGTTCCGTCGGCGAACTCGACCTCGGTTCCTCGAAACCGAACGAGGTTCGGCTTCGCGCGCACGCGACCCGCCTTGAGCATCGGCAAGAGCTGACTCGAGATCGTCGGGTGCGCCCCGCCGAGCAGGTGATCGGGCCGTGGCAGCCCGTAGTCCTCGGGTCGTCCCACGATGGCGCGGTAGAAGAGGTGGCCGAGCCTCTGGCGCAAGGGCACGGGCAAAAAGAGCGGCACGAGCTTGAGTTGATCGAGCGGCGTCTTGCCGAGAAATTTCGGAAGCACCCAAGCACCGCGGCGCGTGGCGAGCACGACGCTCGCCGCCGCGCCCTCGCGCGCGAGCTCGCACGCGATGTCGACGGCGCTGTTGCCGAAGCCCACGACTACCACGCGCTTGCCACGGAGGTCGTGGGGTTCGCCGGGATCGACGTAGGCGTGGGAGTGCAGGGTGATACCCGCGAAGCTTCCCGGCACGGGCGGATCCGGCCACGAGGGATCCCAGTGATGTCCGTTCGCGACCACGACGGCGCGGTAGTGCTCGCTCGTCCCGTCGCCGAGCGCGACACGAAATCCGCCGTGTTCTTCCGGTCGTACCTCGGTCACGCGCGTCTGGAAGCGAATCGTGCGCAGCAGATCGAAGTGTACGGCGTACGCCTCGAAGTACCGCGCGAGCTCTTCGTGTCCCGGGTAGTGCGGGTAGTCGCGCGGCATCGGGAAATCCGCGTATTGCATGCGATCGCGCGAGGTGTTGATCGAGAGCGAGCGGTAGGCCGCGCTCTTTCCGTTCTTGTTCTTGAACACCCAGAGGCCGCCGACGCGATCGCTCTCTTCGAAGCAGTCGAACGGGATCTCTGAGTCGCGAAATGCTTTTGCGACCGCGAGCCCGGACGAACCGGCGCCGATGATGCAGGCTTTCCGCGGCTCGAGGCGTTGCGACGGCGGGGGCATTCGTGCCGCGCTACAGGGATCGCCGGTGCTCTGCAACGACGATTTTCTCGCGCAGGAGCCCGAAGCGGTTGAGGGTCCTCTCGCCGGGGAGGGCAGCTCCTCTTGCCGGTCGCAGCACCAGCCGTGCTCGGCGGTCCCTTTGGCGAAGATTCGTTGGTACCATTCCCGAATGGGCAACGGCTCCCCGAGAGCACCGGCTTTCGAGCGCCCGAGGACGGGCGTTCGCGCCTTCTGCGTCGCCCTCGCCCTCGCGCTCGGTGCCACGCGGGCCCGCGCTCAGCACTGCGAGCCGCCCGCCGCCCCCGACGCATCCTCCGTACGCGCGTTCGTGCGCGCCGAGGCCGCCCACTACGCGAGCGTAGGCGAGAGCGGGCTCTACGAGGGCCTCGTGCTCGGTGCGTCGCTCGGGTTTGCGCCGCTCCGATTGCGCGCGAGTCTGCCGTACTACCGGCTGCTCGAGCCTGCGGGACCCGCGAACGGCTTCGGTGACCTCGAAAGCAAGCTCGAGGTCGCCGTGCTCGAGGGCGACGCGTGGTCACTCGGCGGCGCGTTTGCGGTTTCGTTCCCGACGGGCAGCGCGGAGAAAAGGCTCGGCATGGGTCACGTCATGCTCGGCCCTTCCGCCTGGCTTTCCCACCGCTCCGAAGCCGCCTTCGCGAGCGCCGAGCTCGGATTCATGGGGGCCCTCGACCGCGAAGACCAGAACGCCGAGCCCATGCCCGCGCATCACGAACACCACGGCGGCGCTTCCGCGAACGCGCATCACGCCGCGGGTGGTCCCATCCCGAACCCGATGAACGCCAACGAGGTCTGGACGGGCATTTCCGCGAGCTACGAACCTGCGCGAAGCGTCCAGCTCGTCGCGGGCGGCACGGTCGCATTCCCGACGTCGGAAGAGGGCGAGACGCGCGCGACGCTGCGCGCGGGCGTCCAAATGCCCGCCGGTGCGTTCGAGGCGGGTCTCGGTTTCGAGCTCGACGTGCTCGGCGTCACGCGTCGCGAAGTCGCGCTCGCGAACGCGGGCTGGCTCTTCTGAGCGTTCGGCGAGTCGCCCGTCAGCCGAGTCGCTGCGCGAGATCGTCGGCGCGCTGGCTCGCGCGAAACTCGATCACGCGGAAGTCCGAGAGCCCGCGCGCGTGGAACGGATCCTCGCGCGCGATCGCCTCGACGCGTTCGCGCGTTTCGCCGACGGCGAGGATGACGCCGCCCTCCCGCGGGATCTTCCTGCCCGACAGCACGAACACGCCGGCGTCATAGTACTTTTTAAGATACGCCATATGGGGCGCCATGGCGGCGTCGATGGCGGCGAGCTCGGCCTTGTAGGTAAGCTCGATGACGAACACGCTCTTTGCTTCGCGAGCACCGCTCTTCAAGGGTCCATCCTCGTGGAACGACCGATCGGGGGGCGCAGTGTCCCATGTCGCGACGGAGGCTGTCGAAAGCAATTTTTCCGGCCTTCGCCGCGCGGCCCCGGGGAGGTCCGCATGTAAGAGTTTTGCCCACCCTCTAGCTTCTTCCCCCGCCGCATGCGGTCCGCTACCCTCGCGGAGTAGGGATGCCGAAGATCCTGGTCGTCGAGGACTCCGCGAGCACGCGGTCGTTCGTCCGGAGCACGCTCGAATCCGCGAACGGAATTGCCGAAGCGGAGGTCGTCGAGGCGGTGAGCGGGTTCGACGCGCTCAGGCTCTTGCCGCGAGGCCCGTACGATCTCGTCATCACGGACATCAACATGCCCGACATCAACGGGCTCGAGCTCGTGCAGTTCATGCGCAAGAGCGAGCTTCACCGGGCGACGCCGATCCTCTTGATCTCGACCCAGTCGTCCGAGCGCGACCGCCAGCGAGGACTTCGTCTGGGCGCGAACGGCTACCTCGCGAAACCGTTCGGCCCGCAGGCGCTCGTGGCGGAGGCGAACCGTCACCTCGGTTCCGGGGAAGGTCGGGCGGGTGGCTGAACAGGGGGACCGCGCTCGCGACGAATTTCTCTCCGAGGCGCAGGAGATCGTCGAGACCTTCTCGCGGAATCTGTTGAGCCTCGACGCGTCGGTGCGCGACGGGGCGGCGGATCCGGCGCTCGTCAACGAGTCATTTCGCGCCGTGCACACGCTGAAGGGGCTCGCCGGCCTCTTCGGCGCGCAGCGTCTCGCGACCGTCTCGCACCGACTCGAGGATTTGCTCGATGACCTGCGCCTCGGACGCGCGCCCCTCGGCCTCGAGACGCTCGACGTGTTGTTCAGCGCCGTCGACGCCTACGGGCGCCTGCTCGCGGCGGAACGCGAGGGCAAAGACGACCCGATCCCCGCGGTCGATGACCTGCTTTCACGCCTCGATCGCTTGGGCGGCCAGGTAGCGCCGAAGGCGACGCCCGTCAGCGACTACGAGCTCGATCCGGGTTTGCTCGGCGTGCTCACCGAGTACGAGGAGCACCGCCTGCGAACGAACCTGGAGCTCAAGCTCCGGCTCTACCGCCTGCGCGTGCAGTTCGACCTGTCCACCATCGACAAGGCGCTCGAGGACATGAAGAGCCGCGCCAAGAAGCACGGCGAGATCATCACGTACCTGCCGACCGGCGAAGCCTCGAGCCCGGACACCATCGAGCTCGATCTTCTCATGGCGTCTCGCGACGATCTCGCGACGCTCATCGGCTCGCTCGGCGCCGAGAACATCGTGATCGAGGAGATCCCCCGCCGGCGCACGACGGGAATTCCGAGCGTCGCGGCGCCGAGGACGCCGCTTCGCCCGCCCGGCACCGAGAGGCCGAGCGACTCGGTGCCGCCGCCGCGTGCCATCGAACCGACCGGTGATGGTCCGAGCTTGCGCTCGCTCACGCAAACGGTGCGCGTCGACATTCGAAAGCTCGATTACTTGATGAACGTCGTCGGCGAGCTAGCGATCGTGAAGAGCGCGCTCGGCAGACTCACCGAGCGCCTTCGCGCCGAGGGCCAGCGGCAGCTCGTCGCCGAGCTCCAGCGCTCCCACCGCAGCTTCGACCGCCGTCTCGCCGAGCTCCAGGCGGGGATCCTCGAGGTGCGCATGGTGCCGCTCGGTCAGGTGTTCGAGCGGCTCGCGCGCGTCGTTCGCCAGATCAGCCGCGAAATGCGCAAGGAGATCCGGCTCGTCATCACGGGGGCCGAGACCGAGATCGACAAGCTCATCGTCGAGGAGCTCTCCGATCCCCTGATGCACATGATTCGGAACGCCATCGATCACGGGATCGAGACCGCGCACCGCCGCGCCGAGGTCGGCAAGCCCGCCGCCGGCACGATCGCGTTGAACGCCTATCAGAAGGGCAACCACGTGATGATCGAGGTCGAGGACGACGGCCGCGGCATCGACGAGCAGGCCGTGCTGCAAAAGGCGATCGCGATGGGGCGCGTGCCCAAGGACGGCGCGCACGAGCTCTCGCGCGAGGAGCTGCTCGGGTTGATCTTCTTGCCGGGCGTCTCGACCCGCGATCAGGCCGACGACGTGAGCGGCCGCGGCGTGGGCATGGACATCGTCAAGACCAACATTGGGCGCCTCGGCGGCATCATCGACGTTCAGAGCGAGACGGGCATCGGCACCAAGGTGACGATCACGCTGCCCATCACGCTCGCCATCGTGAGCGCGCTCATGGTGCGCGTCGCCGGAAACGTCTTCGCGATTCCGCTCGCGAGCGTCTCCGAAGCGCTCTGGCTCGACGAGGCGGGCACCGAGCGGCTCGATTCACGCGAGGTGATCACGCTGCGGGGCGCCACGCTGCCCATCTGCCGGCTCGAACGGCTGCTCGAGCTCGAGCGGGCGCCGGCCGATCCCGGACCGAGGCGGCCGTATGTCGTCGTCGTCGCGCTCGGCAACCGCAGGCTCGGGCTCGTCGTGGATCACCTGTTCGGCCAGCAAGACATCGTGATCAAGCCGCTCGGCCGCGCGCTCGCTTCGGTGCGCGGCTTTGCGGGAGCGACGGAGCTCGGCGATCAGCGCGTCGGGCTCGTCCTCGACGCGAGCGCCATCGTCGACGAGGTGCTCGAAGGTTCCGAGGCGGTGCGCGGCATCAGGAGCATGGCCGTTGGCTGAGCTCGTGCGTGCTCCGGCGGGACGGCTGGCGCGACGCGGCGGGCGGGGTCCCGTCCGCGAGTTTCTGACCTTCTTGCTCGGCGACGACGTGTTCGGCGTCGATCTCGCGCGAATCAAGGAGATCTTGAGCTTGCCCCCGATCACGCTCGTGCCGCGAGCCGCGCAGTTCATCGTCGGCATTTGCAGCGTGCGCGGTCTGCTCGTGAGCGTGATGGATCTCCGGCTGAGGCTGGGCCTCGAGGCACGGCCGCGCACGCGCCGCGCGCGCATCCTGCTCGTGACGATGGACTCCGGGGAAGTCGTCGGGCTCCTCGTCGACGAGGTGCGCCACGTGGTTCGGCTTTCCGAAGACGAGCTCGAGCTCTCACCGGCACTCGGCGGCGACGTGAGCGAGCACGTCCTCGGCGTGGGCCGTCCGCGGGGAGAGTTCATCGTCCTCTTGGACCTCGCGGCCGTGGTCGAGGGATAGCGGATCATTCATGGCAGCGCCTCCGAAAGCCCGCCCCGATCCCCAGAAGAGCCTGGTCGGCTTCGCCGTCGGCGACGTCGCGTACGCCGTGCCCATCGCCGACGTGCGCGAGATCGTAAATCCCTTGCTCCTCACCGAGCTTCCGCACGCGCCGTCCTCGGTGGTGGGGGTAGCCGACCACCGCGGAGACGTGATCCCCGTCGTCGACCTGCGCGTGCGTTTCGGCCTGCGGCCGCTGCCGGATCGCCAGCGCTCGAAATGGATCCTCGTTCACGTGGAGGGCCGACTCATCGGGCTCGTCGTCGACCGCGTGCTCGACGTGTTCGGCACGAGCGGCGCCGAGGTGCGCCCCCCGCCGAGCCTCGGAGGCGGCGAGGACACGCGCGGTATCCTCGGCGTCACGACGTACGACGGCGCGCTCACCTTCGTGCTCGACGTATCGCGCTTCGACGAGCTCGTGCGCCCCGTCGAACAAGGCGGGCTTTTGTCGGGTAAGGCATCATGAGCGTCGCGTCGATCACGAAGGCGCTCGCCCTGCCCGATCCCGAGGAGCGGCGGCGGGCGACCGCGTCGCTCCGCGACGTGAACCCCGACGACGCCATCGGGCTCGTGATCCGCGCGCTCGGCGACGAGGATTGGCGCGTCCGGAAGGAAGCCGTCGCCGTGGCCATTGCCCACGCGCCCGCGCCGATCGTGCTGCGGGCGCTCGTGAGCACGCTCGGACCGAGCGACAACGTGGGCCTGCGCAACGCCGCGGTCGAGGCGATCGCGGCGTTCGGCGCCGACGCCGTCGACGCGCTCGCCATGAGCCTCGGCGAGCTCGACGCCGACGGGCGCAAGCTCGCGGCCGAGGCGCTCTCGAGAACGGGCATCGCCCAAGCCCTCTTCGTGTTGCAGGGTCTGCTCCGCGACGCCGATCCGAACGTTCGCGTCGCGGCCGTCGAAGCGGTCGCCGCGCTCGGAAAGAGCGATCCGAACGGAGCCTCCGCGCTCCTCGAGGGTTGCCTCGACTCCGAAGACGCGTTCCTCAGGCTCGCGGCGCTCGACGGCCTGCGCGCTCTCGGCGTCGTCATGCCCTGGGAGCGTCTCGCTCGTCTGCGCAGCGATCCCGTGTTGGAGCCGGCGGTGCTCGCCGCGGCCGGGCACACCGCGGACGAACAGGCCGCGCGGGCCCTCGTCGAAGCGCTCGCGCACGCTCGCGGCGGTACGCTGACGGTGATCCTGAAATCGCTCGTCGAGCTCGCGCGGTCCGGCCAGGACCGGGCGCTCGCGCTGCGGACAGCGGCCCGCCATCTCGACGCCGGCGTGAGCTCGCGAATCTTCGCACGCGCGTCGCAGTCGGAGGACGGCGAGGACCGGCTCGCGGCGCTGCTCGCCTGCGGCGCGCTCGGCGTCCAGGGCAGCGCCGAGCTCGCCATTCGTGCGCTCGACGACGAGCTCCTCGAAGGCGCAGCGGAGGAAACCCTCGACTGGCTCGGAGCGCCCGCCGTGCCGGCGCTCCTCGCGTGCGCGCGCGGCGCCGAGAGCTCGACGCGGGCGCTCTGTCTCGAAATC
>DASUTR010000445.1:0-5005 GCA_036374535.1 Polyangiaceae bacterium | reverse complement strand
CAGCGAACTTCGCCGCGCAGCGCGCCCGAAGGGAAACGAGCGTCGTGCTCGTCGAGCAGGCGCAGCGCACGGCCGGCGTCGCGCAATGCCTCTGCGCTGATGCGCGCGGCCTCGTACGAAGCGACCTCGGCTCCGATGCCGTCACCACGAGCGAGCGTTCGAAAGCATTCCACGGCGCGCTCGGCGTTACCCGCCGAGACGAGCTTCCTGCAGCTCGCCTCGTCCGCGTGCTCGATCCCCGCCGAGCGGACGGGAGCCGGGGCCGCTCGCGGCGTCTCGACGGCGCGTGCGGCCGGGAGCTCTTCGGGGGGAGCCGGCGGGGCGAGCGCGGCGGCGGGCGGCGGCGGCAGCGGCTCGGCCGTGAGCGTTGCCCCCTCCGCTCGGCTTTGCTCGGACGCAAATCGCTGACTTAACGCAAACGCAGCGACGAGCCCGCTCGCGATAAGGGCGCCCCAGGACATGGCGACCCGGCGACGTCGCAGCCGCTCGATGCTACGGAAAGCGCCTGATTCATCGAGCTTTTCTCGAAATTTGGTGTCAGCAGAACGAAGCAGGCGCCCCGTCTCTCCTTCGTCGCCGGCGAGGCGCGGCGGCTCGGGGGACATCGGCTCGTCGCTCATGGGGGTTCGCAATGGGGTTAGAGCACCACCGCCCTCCGAATCTTCACTACTATGTCGGCCAGCGATCCGAAATGTTCGAGGACGCTAGGCACGGGAACCACACGCGGAGGCCGGAGGCACGTCCGGCGTTCGCATGGGCAGTTTTGCTCGGTCTGACGGCGCTCGGGTGTACGACCACCGAGCCGACGGTGACACTGGAGGTTTACAACTGGTGGCAAGAGGGCTCGGAAAAATCCGCGTTCGACGAAGTTCGCGGCATTCACCAGAAGCGCCACCCGAACGTCGAAGTCTTGAACCTCGCCGGCGAGAACGCTGCGGCACCGAACACGCGCATCGTCATGGCGGGCCGCATGCTCGCGGGCGCGCCCCCCGCGACCTTCCAGGCGAACCTCGGTGCCGATCTTTTGTACTGGACCGTCGTCGATGCTCAACCGGCACCCGCCCGATCGCTCACCGAGGAGCCCAACGAGTACCGTCTCATTCAAAGACTCGACGCGTTTTTCGACGACGAGAAACTGAGAGGCGACCTCCGCCCAGGTCTTCTCGACGAGCTCATCGTCGACGGGGACGCAGCTCCCTTCGGTGTTCCGATCAACGTCCACCGGCTGAACGTCATCTATTACCGGCCCGACGAGCTCGCAGAGTTCCAGAGCCGGCCGGGAAACGAAGGCAAGAGCTTCCTCGACCTCGAGACCCTGTGTCCGGAGGGCGCTTACGATCCGGACGATCCCGAGCGCGATCTCGCGCTCGACATCGTGATTGGAGCGGGCAGGGACGGGCAAGCCTGGACCTTGCTCCTTCTCACTCTCGAGAACGTTCTTCCGGCCGTGATCAAGCGCCGCGTCGGCGGCGATCCAGCCGCCACTCGGATGTTTTACGACGCCCTCTTTCGGGGGGAGATGCCGGATCCCCGCGATCCGCTCACGGGAGGGTCGGAGTACGTGCGCGAGGCGCTCGAGTGCGTGCAGTACCTGTCGCGATGGTTCCGCCGCATCCCCGATCGGAGCGAGGACACGCTGGTTTACGATCCGGCCGTGGGCTGGGCGGAGGCGGTGGATGCCGTCAAAGGCGACGACGACGACGACGACGCCGAGGACAACGACGCGGCGTTCACCGTGATGGGAGATTGGGCGAACGGCCTGCTTCAGCTCGAGCTCTTGGGGACGGAGGTCGAGCCTCGCGAGGTGGCAAGCCGAGCGTTCCCCGGCACGGAGGGCCTCTTCGTCTACACCTCGGACACGTTCCCGCTGCCGCGCGGAACGGCGCACCCGAAAGAGGCGCGGGACTTTCTCGAGACCATCGCGCTGCCCGAGGCACAAATCGCGTTCAGCAGGAAGAAGGGCTCCGTGCCCGCCCGCCTGAGCGCCAGCGTGAGCAAGCTTCATGTCTGGCAGCGGAACGCCTCCGATGCCTTCGCGGCATCCGAACACCTGCTCGCGACCTCCGGCTATTTTCCCCCGTACTATCCCCAGCAAGCGTTCTCACGGGTCCTCATCGAGATGACGGCGTGGGACGTCGTCAAGCCGGGCGCGTCGCCCGAGGACCGCAAAAGCCGAGTCGACGCGGCCCTGCGTGTCTTCACCGAAAACGAACAGCTCCTCAAGTTCTGGCAAGACCGCCTGAAGCGCGGGCCGGCTGAAGACGCTTTGCCATGAAGCGCGCCGTGCTCATCGCCGTCGTCGCCGGGATTTTGCGCACCGGACCGTGCTTCGCCGCCGAGCCCGTGGCGGACACGTCCACGGCCGAGGTCGAACGCTGCGTGGAAGCGCACGGCAGCGCGCGCGCGTCGATGCTCGAGGAACGATGGTTCGAGGCGCGCGAGCGCATGCTCTACTGCACCGACCCCGCTTGTCCCATCGCGATTCGCTCGGACTGTCAGGCGTGGCTCGAAGAAGTAACGCGCGTGCTCCCGACGCTGCTCGTCGTCGTGGAGCGCGACGACGACGGCCGAGCCGCCGTCGAGCTCGACATCGACGGGCAAAGGTTCGAGCTTTCGAACCCGCCGCGTCCCATCGAGCTGCCCCCGGGCACGCATCTCGTGCGCGTGGGTCTCCCGGGTTTCCCGACGGTCGAACGGGTGGTGGCGCTCGGCAAAGGCGAAAAGAACCACGTCGTGCGCGTGACCTTCGCGAGGGAACGCGCCGCCCCCGCCCCCGCCGCACCGCCGGAACCGCGCCCGACGCGCCCGATTCCCATCGCGACCTACGCGCTCGGCGGTGGGGCGCTCGCGGCGCTCGCGACGTCGGGAGTCTTCCTCGCATCGGCGCTCTCGGCGAAAGACGACGCCCTCGAGCGGTGCGCTCCGGAATGCGAGCCCGAGGAAGCGGATTCCGTCGACGCTCGCTTGCTCGCGGCCGACCTGTTCGGCGCCGCCGGCCTCGTGCTCGGGGGGCTTGCGATCTACACGTTCGTCAGCCGGCCCACGGTGATGGAGGCCGCCGTCGTCCCGAAACTCGAGCTTACGCGAAGCGGGTCGCTGTTGTCGTTGAAGGGACGCTTCTGATGTCGCCGGCTCTCAGGCGCATGTGCGGCGTATCGAGCCTGTTCGGTGTGCTCGCTTGTTCGTTGCTCGTGGAGACGGACGTGATCGACGAAGGGTGCCCCGCGAACACGAAGTTTTGCGGTGGCGCCTGCGTGTCCGTCGACGACCCCGCCTACGGCTGTACCCCGGGCGACTGCATTCCTTGCGAGCGCGACCAGTCGAGCCTTCTCATCGGAAATCGCTTCATCCCGAAATGCGAAAACGGCCAGTGCGTTCCCGACCAATGCCCCTACGGGTACGGCTGCGACCGCTGCGGCAAGCTGCTCTTGACCGATCCGGCGAACTGCGGGGCCTGCAACAAAGTCTGCGATAGCGGAGCGTGTTGGCTCGGCACATGCGTCGAGGGAGGCGCGGGCGCTCCGAGCGACGGCCGCTAGAGTCGCCGGCGCGTCCGGTCCCGGAGCCCCGTCAGGAGCGCGGGCGCGTCACCATCCAGGTGCCGCCGGCCGCGAGCAGCGCGAGCACGAAGGTGAGGAGCGCCCAAACCGGATGCGCGACCGAGCTCGCGTGGCGCTGAACGACCACGAACGCGAGCTGCACGAACAAGGCGACGATGGCGTACGCCGCCGCGCTGTAGAGCACGGTGCGGCGAATGCGGCCCATGAGCTCGATGGCACGCGGCGTGTTCGGCCAGACTTCGCGCACGAGGTAGCGGAGCCAGATGACGAGCGGCGTGACGAGCGCGGCCGTGGCGCCGACCGTCGAGAGCACGACCTCGGCGTCTCCGAGCTCGGAGCCGTCGCCGCGCACGAGGCGAATGGCGTTCCCCGTCGCGACGACGAGATTCACGAGCAGCCAGACGAAGCCGAGCCCCGTGAAAAACAGGAGCCCCGGGCGCGCGCTCCGGGCCGTCATCTGAGTCTGCGCGAGCGCGGAACGCCGCGAGCGCACCGAAGCTTTTCCGCTCAGGATGGTTCTCGCGGCGACGTCGACGGGCATGGGTGTCGCGTCGGGCGGCGGTGCCGTCGAGAGCCGGCCGAGCAGCTCGGGATCGAACGCCGCGAGCTCGTGTTCGAGCTCATCCATCGTTTGATAGCGGTCTTTCGGCGACTTCGCCATCGCGCGCTGAACGACGAGCTCGAGCGCGAGCGGAATGCTGGGTTCGATCGCGCTCGGGCGGTCCGGCTCCGTCGTGAGCACCGCGGTGAGCGTCGCCATCGGATCGAGACCTTCGAACGGCTTCTTGCCGGTGAGCGCACGGTACAAGATGGCGCCGACCGCGTAGATGTCGGCCCGCGCGTCGACGCGATCGCCGCGCGCCTGCTCCGGCGCCATGTAGTCGGGCGTCCCCATGACCATGCCCGTCTTCGTGAGCGATTCGCCGCCGGCGTTCGCGACTTTCGAAATACCGAAGTCGATGACTTTCACCGTCCCGAACTCGATGCGACCGACATCGCCCGTCAAGAACACGTTCTCGGGCTTCACGTCTCGGTGCACGATGCCCTGCGCATGCGCGGCGCCGAGCGCGCGACACACTTGACGCGCGATGCGCACGGCTTCGCCGGGCGGAGCCTTGCCGACGCGGTCGAGGTACTCGCCGAGCTCCTCGCCCTGAAGCAGCTCCGCCACGATGTACGGCTGCCCGTCGGGCGTCGTGTTCACGTCGTGCACCCCGACGACGTTGATGTGATCGATACCGCTCGCCGCCTCCGCTTCCCGCTGGAAGCGCGTCACGACCTCGGGCTGCCGCGCGAGATCGGGATGGAGAAGCTTGATGGCGAAACGCTTGCCGGACAGCCGCGTGTGGCGCGCCTCGTAGACGCGGCCCATGCCGCCCTCGCCGAGCACCCGCGTCACTTCGTACGAGCCGGCGAGGACCTGGCCCACCAGCGGATCGTCACCC
>DASUTR010000444.1:0-20952 GCA_036374535.1 Polyangiaceae bacterium | reverse complement strand
GTACGCGACGTTCCGCGTGTTCGAGTCGAGCCACTACTACGCCGACCCGTACCTCTCGCCCTTCTACTCGCCGGTGCTCTTCACGAACCTCGCGGCGCCGGGCGCCGCTCCGCTCGAACATGCCTGGTTCGGCGAGTGGCCGAAGTGGTGGCCGGCGTTCTTCCTCCTGCCCGCGTCGCCGGGCCTCTTGATTCTACCGTTCCCCGGGCTCTTCCGTTTCACCTGTTACTACTACCGGAAGGCGTATTACCGCGCGTTCGCCGGGTCGCCGCCTGGCTGCGCGGTGAGTCCCGGTAACCGCCCGAAGTACGACGGTGAGACGGCGTTCCTCGTCTTCCAGAATCTCCACCGCTACGCGCTCTACTTCGCGCTCGCGTACATCGTCATTCTCAGTTACGACGCGGCTCTCGCGTACTCGCGAAACGGCGAGCTCGGCGTGGGCCTCGGCAGCATCATTCTCACGATCAACCCGATCTTGCTCGGCGCGTACACCCTCGGCTGTCACGCCTTCCGCCATCTCGTGGGCGGCCGGAACGACTGCATGTCGTGCGGCGAGCAGACGCTCCAATACCGCACGTGGAAGGGCGTTTCCTTCCTCAACGCACGCCACGCGGCGTTCGCGTGGGTGAGCCTCTTCTGGGTCGCGTTCACCGATGTTTACGTCCGGCTCGTGAGCATGGGCGTCATCAGCGATCCGAGTACCTGGAATCGATGAAGCACCGGCTCGATCAGAGCGTGCTCGGCAGGGCGCACACGGTGATGGCCGAAGGCGACAGGGCCGCCGCCATGCACCGAAGATTGAATTGGACTTATGGATCGCCGAGCCCTAGAAGGACCGCATGACGACGCGGCATCTCACCGTGGTCGGCGGCCACCGCGACGATTTCGGTGCCACCACGCGGACCGACGCCTACTGGGTCGGACCCCTGCTCACAGCGGCCGGGCTCACCTTGTTCTTCGGCTACCTGACGTTCCGCGCCTTCCAGGCGACGCACGTCTGGTACGACCCCTACATCAGCCCGGTGGTGGCGCCGCCCGTACTCACGCCCGAGTCGGGCTATCCGGGGGCCGTCCCCGTGGAGCACGCTTGGTTCGGCGCGTTTCCCCAATGGTGGCCGAGCTTCTTGCCGCAGTCCCCTGCGTTCTTCATCCCGGCGCTCGCAATGGCGTTCCGCTTTACCTGTTACTACTACCGGAAGGCGTACTACCGCGCGTTTGCGATGTCGCCTCCGGCGTGCGCGGTGCGAGGCGTGCACCGGACCTACCGCGGTGAGACCGCGCTCCTGATCTTCCAGAACCTGCACCGCTACGCGCTCTACGGAGCGCTATTTTTGCTCGTGTGCCTCTGGTACGAGGCATTCGCCTCGTTCTTCAAGGGTGGGGAGTTCGGCGTCGGCGTCGGCACGTTCGTCATGGTGATGAACGCCGCGTTGCTGTCCGGGTACACGTTCGGCTGCCACTCGTTCCGCCACCTCATCGGCGGCCGCACCGATTGCATGTCGTGCGGCGAATCGACGCTTTCCTACAAGGCCTGGAAGGGCGCGAGCTTTTTCAATGGCCAGCACATGCTGTGGGCATGGATGAGCCTCGTGTGGGTCGTGTTCACGGATCTGTACATTCAGCTCGTGAGCCGCGGCGTCATCACGGACCTGAACACCTGGAGCTCCTAGTGAACGCAGCGCACGCAGGGATTTCCGAGAGCAGCGGCAGAGCCGGCTCCGGACGAAAGGCCAACTGACGAACGCCATGCTCGACGTATCAGAACTCAAGACGATAGAAACGGACGTCGTCATCATCGGCGCCGGCGGCGCCGGGTTGCGCGCGGCCATCGAGTCCAGCGCGCAGGGCATGCGAACGGCGGTGCTCTCGAAGAGCCTGCTCGGCAAGGCGCACACCGTGATGGCCGAAGGCGGCATGGCAGCTGCCATGGGCAACGTCGACAAGCGCGACGGCTGGAAGGTGCACTTTCGCGACACCATGCGCGGCGGGAAGTTCCTGAACGTCTGGCGCATGGCGGAGCTTCACGCGAAGCAAGCGCCCGCTCGCGTGAAGGAGCTCGAAGAGTGGGGCGCCGTCTTCGACCGCACGAAGGAAGGGCTCATCAGCCAGCGCAACTTCGGCGGTCATCGCTACCCGCGCCTCGCGCACGTCGGCGACCGCACCGGGCTCGAGCTCATCCGCACGCTGCAGGACCACGGCGTGCACCAGGGCATCGATTTCCACACGGAGTGCACGGCGATTCGCCTGCTCAAGGACGGCGAGCGCATCGCCGGGGTTCTCGCGTACTACCGCGAGACGGGTCGCTTCTTGCTGCTCCGCTGCCGCGCGGTCGTGCTCGCGACGGGTGGCGCCGGCAAGGCGTGGCGCGTCACGTCGAACTCCTGGGAGTACACCGGGGACGGCACGTACCTCGCGTACGAAGCCGGCGCCGAGCTCATGGACCTCGAGTTCACGCAGTTTCACCCGACGGGCATGGTGTGGCCGCTCAGCGTGCGCGGCATCCTCGTCACGGAAGGTGTGCGCGGCGACGGCGGCATCCTGCTCAACAACAAGAACGAACGCTTCATGTTCAACTACGTGCCGGAGAAGTTCGCGGCCGAGACGGCGCCGACCGTCGAGGAGGCGACGCGCTGGCTCGACGGCGACAAGAACGCGCGCCGCCCGCCCGAGCTCCTCACGCGCGACGTCGTCGCGCGGTCGATTCGCGCCGAGGTGAAAGCCGGCCGCGGCTCGCCGCACGGGGGAGCGTTTCTCGATATCGCGTCCCGCCGTCCGGCAGACTTCATCAAGCGCCGCCTCCCCGGCATGTATCACCAGTTCAAGGAGCTCGCCGAGGTCGACATCACGAAAGAGCCGATGGAAGTCGGTCCGACGCTCCACTACTTCATGGGCGGCATCCGCGTGGACGCCGACACGCAGATGACGCGCGTTCCGGGGCTGTTCGCCGCGGGCGAATGTGGAGCGGGCATGCACGGCGCGAACCGCCTCGGCGGCAACTCGCTCTCGGATCTCATCGTGTTCGGGCGGCTTTCGGGCAAGGGCGCAGCCGACTACGTTCGCTCGCTTTCGAGCTCGCCCAAAGCCGACGACGAGCAGATCAAGCTGGCGATTCGCTCGGCGACCGACATCCTGAACCGCGAGAGCGGCGAGAATCCGTACCTGCTCCACGAGCAGCTTCAGGACGTGATGGAAGACTGCGTCGGCATCGTCCGCACGGAGGAGGAGCTCAAGCAGGGCGTTACGGGCATCGAGGCGCTCACGTTCAAGTCGAAGATGATGAAGGCCCCCGGCACGAGCCAGTACAACCCGGGCTGGCACGAAGCGCTCAGCATGCGCTCGCTGCTCGTCGCTGCGGAGGCCGTGGCGCGCTCGGCGCTGATTCGCCAGGAGAGCCGCGGCGCGCACACCCGCCTCGACTACGAAGGCGAGCGCGAGGAATGGGTGAAGTACAACATCGTGTGCCGCAAAGGCTCGGACGGGCATATGGAAGTCGAAAAGGTCCTGCGCCCGCCGCCCGTGAAGTACCTCGAGGAAATCGCGAACTCGAAGATCGAAGATCTCGAGAGCGGCAAGATTGGAGCGGATGCGCCCAATGACTGATGGAACGAGCTCGAAAGTCTCGGCACGAGCAGATCACGATCTTCGAAAGAGAAGCGGCTCACGAGAAGCCGGCGAGGCCGGCGCCTTCCGCTTTCCATTCACCAATGCTCGCAGGGCGCGCGACGCGGTTCCGCACGCGCCGACGCGACAGCTTCAGGGGGCGTCCACCCATGACTGAGAAAAGACATTTCAAGATTTGGCGCGGCGACAACGCCGGCGGCGATTTCGCGGACTACGAGGTCGATGTCGATCCGGGGATGGTCGTGTTGGACGTGCTGCACCGCATCCAGGCGCGGCAGGCGAACGATCTTGCGATTCGCTGGAACTGCAAGGCCGGCAAGTGCGGCTCGTGCAGCATGGAGATCAACGGCAAGCCGCGGCTCTCGTGCATGACGCGCATGAACAGCTACGCGCCGGGCGAGACCATTACGGTGCAGCCGCTCAAGGCGTTCCCCGTCATCAAGGATTTGGTGACGGACGTCTCCTGGAACTACGCGCAGAACAAGCGCATCCGGCCGCTCAAGCCGAAGCCTCGCGGCGCCGACGGCGAGCACCGCATGTACCAGCAAGACGTCGACCGCGTGCAGGAGTTCAGGAAGTGCATCGAGTGCTACCTGTGCCAGGACACGTGTCACGTGCTCCGTGATCGCGGCGGCCAAGATCGCTTCGTGGGCCCGCGCTTCATGATCCGTCTCGCGTCGCTCGAGATGCATCCGCTCGACACGGACGATCGCATTCCCGAGATCAAGAAGGAGTTCGGCTCCGGCTACTGCAACATCACGCGCTGCTGTACCGAGGTGTGCCCCGAGCACATCAACATCACCGACAACGGCATCATCCCGCTCAAGGAGCGCGTCGTGGATCGTTACTTCGATCCCATCGTGTTCCTCGGCCAGAAACTCTTCGGTATCAGCAAGAAGCGCGCCTGACGGTCGGCGCGCGGGACGGTCAGCGCGCGGCGACCGCTTCCTTAAGCAACCGGTGCGCGACCTTGAGCGCCTCGTCGGGTCCCTTCGACGGATCTTCGGGCACGTCGCGCGCAACGCCGTGATCGACGTCGTCCGTCGTCTTCGGACCTGCGTCGGCGCGGTCGACCTCCGTGACGGGCGGCACGGCGTCGTGGAGCGCACCCTCCGAGGCGGGGAGGTGATTCTCGAGGTTCTTCTCGCGCACGATGCCGAAGTCGCTCGGTGCGGCGTTGACGACGACGTCCGGCGTTACGCCCTCCGCCTGGATCGCGCGGCCGCTCGGCGTGTAGTAGCGGAGGGTCGTCAGGCGCAGGCCGGCGCCGCCCGGGAGGTCGGCGATCATCTGCACCGAGCCTTTGCCGAACGTGGGCGCTCCGACGATGCGCGCGCGCGCGTTGTCGCGGAGGGCCGCGGCGACGAGCTCGGAAGCGCTGGCGCTGAACTCGTTCACGAGCACGACGGTCGGCTGGCGACGGAGCGCTCCCGACGTGTCGGCGCGTGACTCGTCGATGACCTTGCCACGGCGGCGCGTCGTGAAAATGACGCCGCTCGAGAGAAACTCGTCGGCGATCGCGTTGGCTTCGTCGACGGAGCCGCCGGGGTTGTTGCGCAGGTCCAAAACGACGCCCGCGAGTTGTCCGCGCGCTTTTTTCCGAAGCTTGCCGACGTGCGACAGGAGCTCGGCGTGCGTGCCCGACTGGAACGCCTTGATGCGGAGGTAGCCGAAGTTCCCCTCGAGGAGCTTGCTCGCGATGCTCGCGACCGAGATGGTGCGGCGGACGAGCACGAACGTCATGAGTTGCTCGACGCCCTCCCGCCGAATGGTGAGGATGACCTTCGTGCCGGGGTCGCCGCGCATCGCGCGCACGAGCTCGGCGGGGCTTCGGCCGCGCACCGCCATGTTGTCGATGGCGAAGATGCGATCGCCCGATTTCACGCCCGCCTGGTGCGCCGGCGAGCCCTCGATGGGCGCGATGACGGTCACGAAATCGCCCCCGAAGTCGACCTCGACGCCCACCCCGCCGAAGCGCCCCTCGAGGTCGCCCTGGAAGATCGTGTAGTCCTCGGGCGGCAGGTACGAGGAGTGCGGATCGAGCTCGGCGACCATCCCCTTGATGCCTCCTTCGATAAGTCGCGCGCGATCGACGGGGTCCACGTACTCGTCTTCGATGGCGACGAGCACGCGACCGAGCTGCTCCATCAGGTGATAGGGGTTCTGCCGCTCCGTCGTCGCATGCGCGAGCTCGGAAGCCGCCGCCCCTCCCGCGAACGCCGCTAACGCCAAGAGGGCGGAGCGCCCCCAGCGTCGCTGCGGCCGCGGTGCGCCTGCCGGGGCTGGCGCCTGGGCCGGGGCCCCGGCGCCGAACGAGAGGAACGGTAAAGCCGGCGTTCGTTTTTGCATGGCTATTCGCGAACGATAGACCATTGATCCCCGCATCCTGTGGGTGCTAGTAAGTTGGGGACTTCTTTTCCCGACCTACTCGAGGTGGGTTGGCCCCACCGTTCAAACAAGACCGAGGTGCTCGTGGCGGACAACGACTCGAACAAGGCAACCGGCAGCGACAAGCGCAAGCAGAGTCTCTACTTCCCGGAGTCGATGCTCCAGGAAATCAAGGACGAAGCCGCTCGTCTCGATCGGTCACTGTCTTGGGTCGTGCAGCGGGCTTGGAAGATGGCCCGCCTCGAGATCAAGAAGATCCCGAGCGTGAACGACATCGATGACGGCGAAGACGACGTCGGAGGGTAAGCACCTTTCCGACGGCGGACCGCTCGCCTTCGAATCGCAGACCCGAGGGGTAGACGGAACCCGCATCTACTTTCGTAGAAGGCGGGGCCCGAGCGATCTGACCGCGCTCTTGTGCGACGGAATCGCGTGCGACGGCTTCATCTGGAAATACTTGTGGGACGAGCTCGCCGACCGCCTCTCGGTCGCGCACTTCCACTATCGCGGCCACGGCCGGTCGAGCGCGCCGGCGGACCCCGGACGCATCGACGTTACGAGCCACGCGGAAGACGCTGACGCCGTTCGCCGGTGTCTCGGCGATCCACCCGTGGTGCTCGTCGGGCACTCGTTCGGCACGCAGGTGGCCCTCGAGACGTACCGCCTGCGAAAAGAGAACGTGCGGGCGCTCGTGTTCCTGTGCGGAAGCTTCGGGCGCGTGACCTACACGTTCAAGGGGACGGATCTCCTCGCGAACGTCTTGCCCGACATCGCCACGTTCGCTCACCAGCACCCGCACATTGCCCGCGGGCTCTGGTCGCACGTTCCCGTGCCGGTCGCGCTCGCCGTCGCGCGCTGGACGGGCGACATCGACGTCTCGAAGGTGAGCGCGGACGACGTGACGCCCTACTTCGAGCACGTCAAAAACCTCGATTTCGAGATGTTCCTCGAGATGCTGCGCGCCGCCGGCGAGCATTCGGCCGAGGATCTCCTGCCCCAGATCGACGTGCCGACGCTCGTCCTCGCCGGCGACCGCGATTCGTTCACGCCGTCGCCGGTGTCGCGCGCGATGGCGGAAGCGATCCCGAACGCCGAATTCGTTCAGATTACGGGCGGCTCGCACCTCGGGCCGCTCGAGCGTCGCGAGGAGGTGCGGCTCGCGATTTTCGATTTTCTCGAGCGGCGCGCCGGCCTCGACGCTACCCTTTCCGGGTGAGCTCGCCTACGCGCCGCGCGGTCGCGGTTCCCCTCATCGTCGGAACCTTGGGCCTCGCCGCGTGCGGCGGCTCGGAGAGCAGCGGCGGTTCCTCGACCGGCGGGAGCTCGGGCTCGCCCGTCGGCGGCGCGTCCACCGGTGGGCTGTCGGGCAGCCCGGCGTCGGGGGGCGGAGGCAGCGCGGGAAGCGCGTCGGGCGGCTCCCAGGCCGGGGGCGGCGTGGGACCGGCCGGGGGCGTGGGACCAAGCGGTGGCAGCGCGGGGTCCGGCACCGGTGGAAGCGCGGCGGGCAGCGCCGGCTCCGCGGGAGCGGCCGGGAACGCGGGCACGGCGGGCGGAGCGGGTCGGCCGCCGGCAAGCTGTTCGGAGAATCCGATACGCACGGCGCCTCCTTCCGGCAAGGAAGTGTTCCGGACGGAACCCGTCGACGAGCGCTTCCCGTTCTCTCAGCACTGGATGGGCGTATTCAGCGACTCGGCGGCGAACGAAGCGACCCGCTACATCTCGATGACGTCGCTCGCGGATCTGGATCACGACGGCGATCTCGATTTTGCGACGGGCCAGCGCCACGACGTGGGGGGCGGCATGGTCTACTGGGAGTATTGCGCGCCCGATCACTGGGTGCGCCATACCGTGGGAACCGGACACACGTCCGCCGCCGGCGGTAACGCGGCCGACGTCGACGGCGACGGGTGGGTCGACCTCCTCGCCGGAAACTCCTGGTACAAAAATCCGGGGCCTCCGACGGGCCCGTGGACGCGCTACACGATCGGCGCGCCCGGCGCGGAGGAGCTCATCGTCGGGGACGTGACCTCGAGCGAGCGCCCGGACGTGCTCTACGTCTGGAACAGCATCAATCCGCAGTTTTGGACCGCCGGTGCGGATCCGACGGCGGCCTGGACCCGGCGCGAGCTCACGACGGACACGAGCAAGCGGCAGCAACAGGGCGGCGCCATCGGCGACATCGACGGAGACGGCAGGAACGACATCGTCGTCGGCTACCAGTGGTGGTACCGGAACGTGAATCCGGACGGGCAGACCTGGCAGGCCGTGCCGCTCCTCACGAGCGGGTTCGACAACGCGCCGCTCACGCACCTCGGCGATATGGACGGAGACGGCGATACGGACGTCGTCATGTGCACCCACTTCGGTTCCACGGCGGGTTCGGCGCGCGTGGCTTGGGCCGAAAATGCCGACGGCGAAGGAACGTCGTGGACGCTGCATCCCGTCGCGACCGGCAAGAGCTTCACGCACGCCATCGTGGCCGCCGACTTCGACAACGACGGCGATCTCGACATTTTCGTCGGTCAAAACGTCGGCGAGCAGTGGATCTTCGAGAACGACGGCGACGGCGCGTTCACCGAGCACCGGATTGCGGCCGATTCGAGGGGCCACGAAGCGCGCGTCGGCGACGTCGATTGCGACGGCGATCTCGACATCATGGGCAAACCCTGGGGCCAGCAGAACGAGGGTGGCGAGCAGTCGAACCCGCCGCGCGATCACGTCTACCTCCGCAACATGGTCGTCGACCGCGGCGGAACGGCGCGGACCACGCTCGGACCCTACGAGGTGCTGCCCGCGACGCTCGCGCGGAGCTGTCCGTGAGGCGGGGCGGAGCCGCCGTCCTCGCCGCATCGCTCTCGATCCTCGCCGCACCGGAAGCCCTCGGGAACGGGCGCTATCCCACCGCCGGCCTCGTCGTCTTCGATCCTCACGACTCCGCACGCCTCGCCGTCCGCACGACGTTCGGCGTGCTCGTGTCGAGCGATCGCGGAGCGAGCTTCGACTACGTCTGTGAATCCGCGCTTCGCTTGGGTATCGAGGAGGATCCGATGCTCGCGTTCACGGCGTCCGGACGGCTCGTCGTCGCGACCTTCGGTGGCGTGCTCGTGAGCGACGATGCCTGCAATTACGCCCCCGCGCCGGAGCTCGAGGGGCAGGTCGTGCCCGATCTGGCGCGGTCCGCGAGCGAGCCCGACACGCTGGTCGCGTTCCGGCTACTCGGCAAAGGTAACGGTCTCTACGCAGCGGGCGTGCTGCGCTCCGAGGACGCCGGGACGACGTTCGGGGCGTTTCCTTTGCTTCCCGAAACGTTCTTGCCCGTGACGATCGATCTTGCCGCTCGACGAGCGTCGCGCGTGTATCTCACCGTTCGTCGCGGCGCCGACCGCGGCTACGACTCGGCGCTCCTCGTCTCGGACGACGGCGGCGAGACGTTCGACGAACGCGGCATCCCCGGCACGGCGGACCAGCGGCTCGCGTACATCGCCGGAGTTCATCCGACCGACTCGGAGCGCCTCGCCCTGCGCGTGAACGAGGCGGATCGTACGCTGCTTTACGAAACGCTCGACGCCGGCGCGACGTTCGAGCTGCTGTTCGTCGGTCAGGGCCTGCTTACCGGGTTTGCCTACGCGCCGGACGGCTCGGAGCTCGCGTTCGGTGGGACGGAGGAGGGACTCTTCGCCGGGCCGGGCGAAACCGGTGAGTTCGAACGACGCTCCGACATCGCGCCGACGTGCCTCGGCTGGAACGACGACGGCCTGTGGGCGTGCGCCGACGTCCGGACGGCGGGATTTTCGTTCGGGCGCTCGACGGACGGGGGACGTACGTTCGCGCCTCTCTTACGGTTCGCCGAGCTTTGCGGAACCTCGAGCTGCGGCGGCCAAAGCGACGTGGCGGCGCTCTGCTCGAACGACTGGCGAACGGTGGGCCCGACGATCGAAGCGGCCTGCGGCGTGGACGCACCCGACGGCGGCTCGAGTGGAGGCGCCGGCGGCTCACCGCCGACCGCGGCGCGGCGTAACGCGGGCGGCGGAGGCTGCGCCGTCGGAGGCGCTGGAGATAGCGTGTTCGGCGCGTTCGCGGCTGCGGCCTCATTCGCGCTCGTCGCCGCGCGGCGACGGCAAGCGTCGACCGCGCGGCGTTTCGCGCACGGGTCTCGCGCTATTGGGCGAGCACCTCGTCCCAAGTCGTGACCGTCCATCGCGTCGCGAACAGCTCGTCGATCGCCGGTCGCGCGGCGGCGCGGATTGCCTCGGCGTCGGGGGTGACGACGGTCATGCCGTTTTGTTGGAGCGACGCGAGCAGCGCGGCTTCGCCGTCGAAAATCTTGTCGGTGCCGAACTCCGTCGCCTTGCGCATGGCCTTTTCGACTTGCCGTTCCTCGCTCCGCTTGAGGTCGGTCATGAAACACTCGTTGGCGAGCACGAGGCCGAAGCCGACCAGGTGATTCGTGAGGCTGAGGTACTCCTGCAGTTCGTAGAGTGCGAGCGAGGAAATCTGGGTGAGATCCCCTTCGGTCGCTTCGGCGGTGCCGTTGATGAGGGCGTCGCGGATGCCGGTGAGCGGTACCTGGACCGGGACCGCTCCGAGCGACGACCAGACCGCGACCCAATCCGGTACCGGCGGCAAGCGCAGCAGGAGGCCGGAGAAATCCGCCGGGACGTTGATGGGCTCGTTCGACGTGAACTGACGGAAGCCCCGGTAGACGGTACCGAGCGAGACGAGGTTTCCCGCGTCGTTGATGAGCGCGCGCGCTTCGTCGCCGAGATCCCCGTTCCAGACGCGCAGGAAATGGTCGTAGTCCTCGATGACGTACGGACCGTTGAAAAAGAAGTACTGCGGAGCCCAGTCCTGGATGGGCTGACCGCCGGTGAGCATGATGTCGGCGACGCGCTCAGCGGGGTCGCACGGTGTCATCGCCGCGTTGATCGTCTGCTCGTTGAGGACCGACGTCGCGACGTTCACGACCATGCGGCCGTGCGTCTTCTTCTCGAGGATCTCTTTGAACTTGAAAGCAGTGTCGGCGAGGATGTGGCCCGCCGCGAATGGTGTGGCGACGCGGACCGTTACGGGAGGCTTTTTCTTGGCCTCTGCTGGCTCAGCGCACAGAACGGCCGCCATCGTGAAGCAACCAGCCACCAAAAGACCGAACGTTTTCATGATGAATTACCCCGTTGTTTTGGGCCGCCTCGTGGACGGCGCGCTCTCTAAAAAACCGATTCCACTGAAACCGCGCTGTGGAATCGTCCCGGTCCAAGGTTATGCCGTCTCCGCCCCTCGCAGATCACATTGAAATCGAGCTCGCGTCCCCGCGCATCTCGTCACGGCGTGAATGGATTGGTGGGCCGACCGGCCTCGACGGAGCCACTGTGTGGCGTTCTGGTGTGATGTGTGCGCCGAGCTCAGGGTTGAACGATCGCGACGCGTTCGGGTCGCCGGAACAGAATTTTTCCCGTCTCACCCGGGCAGCCCCAGCAGCTGCTGAAATGAAGGCGCGGTCGGATGTCGTCGGTGTACGCGAGCGCCACGGGTCCAGGTTCGTTCTTCATCATGAAGCTCGCCGCGAGCCGGTAACGCTCGTCGCCGAGCGCATAAAACGCGACGACGAACGACGTGTTCTCTCCGGAGCGGGCGCTCACCACCAAAAACTCGGCGCCTGCCACGGGGTTCCACAGCAGCGGCGACACGGTGAACGAAAAGCCCTTCCGATCGCCCGGACCGCGCGAGACGACCGTTTCCGCGGATTCCGGCTCGCGAAACAACTTCAAGTCTTTGACGAGACCCTGCGTCGTCGGATCGTCTTTCAACAGCGCGGCGAGCTTGTCGGCGCCGAGCGCGTGCTTGCGATACGCGACGCCCGGCTGCGGTTCCGGGAGCTTGCGAGCGTTCGGGGCTCCCGCGCAGCAGCGGAACCCGAGCGTGTCGCTCTGCGTTTCGGGCGCAAGGTTCGTGCGCGCCGCACAACGGTGCGCTTCGGGCTTGTCGCTCGCGGCGGCGCCGCGCACGACGGCGAGCGTCTTGCCGCCGGCGCCGGGTAGCTCGCTGCGCGTCCACTCACGCAGTCGCGTGCCCATGCCGAGCGCTCCGTAGCCCGTCGCGCACGCGAGCAAGTCGTTCGCGCAACTCGCGTCCCAATCGCGTCCGGTCGGATAGCGATCGTTCGCGGGGCCCTTGCAGGCGCGCTCCCATTCGAGCTCGGTACACAGGCGCTGGCCCCGCTCCGTGCAGAGCCGTTCGGCTTCGTCGCGCCCGACGTTGACGAGCGGAGGCTTCGTCGGATCGTTCGGGTACGGCAGGCGATCGACCTCGTAGCCCCCGAGCTCGACCTCCTGGAGGCGCGGCTCGGCGTCGGGCATGCGGCCGGGGTCTCCGGGCTCGCTGCCCGCGCGAAACGGTCCGGTCGGCAGCGTGATGCGCTCGAGCGGTCGTAGCGTGTCTTTCTTCGCGTGCGCTCGCACGGCGAGACCAGGCGCCGAGGCGCTCGGCAGCGCGCTCGCGCTCCGGCTCGGAGCATCGTTCCGCGGACCACGCTCGCAAGCCGCCGCCCCGAGGAGCACGGCCAGACAACGAAATGCCGCACGGAGGGCGATTGAACGAGGCACTCTCGAGCGGTGCACGCGCGCCACCCTAGCAGCATCTCGGCCGGTGCTAGGCTGCGGCTCGCGCGGCCACGCCGACACCCGCATGGACGAAACGCTCGTTACCGACCTACTCGCCATCGTTCGACGTTCCACGGAGGCTCCGGGACGCTTGCTCGCGGAGCGGCTCGCCGGGCTCCCGGCTGGCCCGTCGGTTGCGGAGCTCGAGGAGCTCGTGCGCCGCGCTCGTGCTTGCGCCGCGGGCGACGAGGAGCTCGGGCTTTCTCTGGCGGCGCTGCTCGCGACGACGCGGAAGAACGCGCCGTGAGCGTCGTGCGCGGTCCCGTCGTCTTCTTGACGCGCGACGCCGAGCGCCTGCGTCTTCGCCTCGTGGGAGCGACGCTCGGCGGCGCGCCGCCGGGCGAGCTCCTCGCCGACGTTTCGACGGACGAAATCGCCCCGGCCTGGGCGTCGTACTACTTCGACGAGCGGCTCGGCCGCGCTTGTCTCACGGGGCTCCGCGAAGGAAGCGTGGAACCCGGAGCGCTCGTCGCGGGACGTTTCGACGTGCTCGTCGCCGGTGAGAATTTCGGCTGTGGCAGCTCGCGCGAGACGGCCCCGTACGCGCTTCGAGCTGCGGGCATCCGCTTGGTCGTCGCCAAGAGCTTCGCGCGAATTTTTCGTCAGAACGCGGACAACATCGGGCTCTATACGACGACGGATTTCGACGTCCTCGAGCGGCTCGGACGCGGCGAGCCGGTCGAGCTCGCGGGTCTACGCGAGGGTCGCAGTGAGCTCGACGCCGAAGTGCTCGCGGCGGGCGGCCTGCTCGCTCACGGAAAGGCGCGTCGAGCGGGGGCCCTGCGCCCGCGGTTGCCCGCGCGCGCGAGTCGGCCCATGACGCTCGTCGAGAAGATCGTGGCGGCGCACGTCGTGGTCGACGCGGAGCGAGGAGCCGTGGGGGTCGTTTCCGTCGCGCCGGGTGACGGCGTGTTCGTTCGCGCGGACGTACGCTTCAGTCACGAATACGTGACGCCCATGGCCGAAGCGCTCATGAAACGGGGCTTCGGTGACGGCGCTCGCGTCGAGCATCCCGAGAGCGCGCTCCTGTTCAGGGACCACCTGACGTTCGCCGAGGAGGTGCTCGGCGCCGACCCGCGCCGGCTGCCGCTGCTCGAACAGGCGCGGTTCCTCGCGCGCGCGCAAGCCGAGTTCGCGGAGCGACAGGGGATTCGCCTGTTCGGCGAGGTGACGGAAGGGGGCGAGCCGCGCGGCAGCCACGCCATCTGTCACGAAGAGATTCTCGAAGCCGTGGCGCTGCCCGGCGACGTCGTCGTCGGAACCGATTCGCACACGTCGACGGCCGGGGCCGTCGGCTGCCTCGCGTTCGGCGTCGGCAGCACGGACATGGCGGCCGCGTGGATCACGCGCGACGTGCGCTTCGTCGTGCCCGAAACCGTGCGCGTCGTTCTCGACGGCGCTCTCGCTCACGGAACCTGCGCGAAAGACGCGATGCTCACGTTTCTCGGCTCGCCCTTCGTGCGAGGGGGCGGCGCCGTGGGGCGGATTCTCGAGTTTACCGGCCCGGGTCTCGAAACGTTGCCGCTCGACGAGCGCGCGACCCTCGCGAACATGAGCGTCGAAGCGGGAGCGCTCTCCGGCATCGTGGCGGCGGACAGGCGGCTCGCGCGGGAGCTCGCGCTGCTTCGGGGCGTGGACGAGGCGCTCGTGCTCGCTCGCGCGGTCGCGCCCGATCCCGATGCGGATTACGCCGCCGAATTCCGGCTCGCGCTCGATTCGGTCGTTCCGATGGTCGCGCTGCCGGGCGACCCGAAGAACGCGGTTCCCGTCGCCGAGCTCGAGCGAAGTTCCGGAGCCGTTCGCATCGACATCGCCTACGGAGGCTCTTGCACGGGAGGCAAGCGCGCGGATATGGACGGCTACGCTTCCGTTCTCGGCCGGGCTGCGACTTCCGGCGCGCGGGTCGCGAACGGCGTTCGACTGTTCGTGCAGGTGGGTTCGGCCCGCGTGCGCCGCTATGCGCGGGAGCGCGGGTACCTCGAGATTTTCGAGAGGGTGGGGGCGCGCGTGCTCGATCCGGCGTGTGGCGCCTGCATCAACGCCGGCCCTGGCGCGTCGACGAGCGCGGGCGAGGTGACCGTCAGCGCGGCGAGCCGAAATTTTCCCGGGCGCAGCGGTCCCGGGCGGGTGTACCTCGCGAGCCCGCTCGTGGTTGCGGCGAGTGCGCTCGCCGGACACATTGCTTCGCCGAGCGCCGTGCTCGGGACGAGGACGGCGTGAGTCGCGGCTATCAGCTCGGTCCGGGTATCTGGACACTTCTTTCGTACCGCGTATTCGACGCGGAAGGAGAGGCGCTCGACACCGAGCCCGTCGTCATGGGCTGCGTTTTCGGCTTCGGCGCGCTCCTGCCGGGCGTGGAAGCGGCGCTCGAGGGGAAGCGAGTCGGCGCCCGTTGCTCGGTCGAGCTCGCGCCGGACGAGGCTTTCGGCGAGCGCGACGCGACGCAGTGCCTCGAGGTCGAACGGGGCGAATTTCCGCCCGACGTCGCTCCCGGGGACCGCTTCGACGCAGAGCGGGAGGACGGTACCCCTCAGGTGCTCTCCGTCCTCGAAGTCACCGAGGAAAGCGTGATCCTCGACCTGAATCACCCCCTCGCCGGGCAGCGTGTCCGGTTCGAGGTCGAGGTGCTCGAGGCTCGACCCGCGACGGCGGAGGAGCTTGCCCTGGCGGAGGCCGTTTTGGCCGACGAGCCAGCGGAGGGGGGCCTGGGGCTCGGCTCCGACCCCCAGGGGGGGCCTCCGGCCCTGATTGACCCGACTCGCTTGCTTCGCCGGGGGACTCAGCGCTAGGTAATCGCCCCCCCAATGACTGACGATGAAGCGAAGTTCGACGTTCGAGTGCGCCAGCGCCTCGTGACCAACGGTGTCCTCAAGGAATCGGAAATCGAAAAGCACCTCGAGGGCCTGCGCGACGTGGCCGACCAGGCGGTGAGCGTGGTGTCCAAACAGCCCGCGCTCCAGGTGGAAAGCGACCGCGACATCGTCATCGTGCGCACGTCGGGCGTTCGCCCGCCGCCGACGCCGCCGCGGCTGGACGATCTCGAGAACACGCCCATCGACGACGACCTAGACGACGACGACGACGACGACGACGATGACGACGTGCCGGTGAAGAAGCCGGTCGTCGCCGAGAAGCCCGCCGCCGAACGCCCCGCGCCTCCTGCCGAAGAAGGCTCCGAGGACGAAGACGACGAGGACGACGAGGACGACGAGGACGACGAGGACGATAAGGGGGACGGTGAAGGCACCGGCGAAGGCACCGCGGAGAAAAAGGACGTCGACGACGGTTGGGGAGGAGAGTCTCCTCCGTGACCGACGCCGATCACGGGACGCCGTCCGCCGACGACCCCGGCGCGGGGCTTCCCGCGATTGATTTCGCGACGTTCGTGCTCTCGCTCAGCCACTCGGCGCTCGTGCACCTCGGTGATGCACCCGATCCCGAGGGTAAGCGCAGCGTGAACCTGCCGCTCGCGCGCCAGACCATCGACCTCTTGCAGCTCCTTCAGGACAAGACGCACAAAAATCTCACCGGTCCCGAAGAGCGTATCCTCGGCCAGGCCCTCTACGATCTGCGTTTGCGCTACGTCGAGGTGTCCAAGGCCCCGTGACCACCCGCACGGCCCTCTGGTCGCTGGCTGTCGTCGCCGCTGCGCTCCTCGCGTGCAAAGCCAAGTCGACACCCGCGGTGACGAGCGCGCTGCCGTCGGGTGCCGTGCCGGTGGCTTCCGTGCCGCTGACGCTACCGTCGCCGCCGCCGCTCGCTCCGCTGCCGAGCGGCGCGATCCCGTCGAGCTTCGCCGAGCTCGCCGCCCGGGCGGATCCCGGGGTCGTGTTCGTGAAGACGCTGCAGGCGCGCGGCATCGCCGGACGCCAGCGCGTGATCGGTGAAGGGCTCGGGAGCGCGTTCGTGTTCGATCCGAGTGGGCTCATCCTCACGAACAATCACGTGATCGAAGGCGCAAGCGAGATCCGCGTGCTCTTCGGGCACAAGCCGGAGATGTCGGCGACGGTCGTCGGGCGCGATCCACCGACGGACGTCGCGGTGCTGCGGGTCGAAGAGCAAAACCTGCCTTACGTGCCGCTCGGCGATTCGGACACGTTGCGCGTCGGCGATTGGGTGGTCGCCATCGGCAACCCGTTCGGCCTTTCGCACACCGTTTCGGCCGGGATCGTGTCGGCCAAGGGACGCACGAATCAGGACGTGAAGGGTCTCGACGAGTCGGGGTACTACGACTTTCTGCAGACCGACGCGAGCATCAACCCCGGCAACTCCGGCGGTCCTCTGCTCGACGTTCAGGGTCGGGTCGTCGGCATCAACACCGCGATTCGGGCGCAGGCGAACAGCATCGGCTTTGCCGTCCCGATCAACATGGTCAAGGAGCTCCTGCCCCGACTGCTCAAGGACGGCCGCATCCAGCGAAGCGCCATCGGGGTTCACGTCTCGGCGGTGCAGCCGGACGATGCGCGCCGCCTCGGCTTGCCGAACCCGACGGGTGCCCTGCTTCGCGTGGTGATTCCCGGAGGACCGGCGGACAAGGCCGGGCTCCGACCCGACGACGTGGTCGTCGCGCTCGAGGGCCAGCCGATCCCGACCCCGGACCGACTTCGCTGGCTCGCGAGCCTCGCGGGGGTCGGACGAACGGTGACGCTTCGTGTCATCCGGGCGGAGCGCACGTTCGACCTCAAGGTGCGGCTCGAGGAGCTCTCGCGGGAACCCGAGCGCCCGAGCCCTGAGGATTTCCGCGGATTTCCGTAGGCGCTCGATAATTTTAGGTAATCGTTACGAGCAGTTACGTACGGGGAGATGGCGGGTCCGCCACTCGTATCACAGCTCGATGACGTCGAAGCTTGCCCGACCCTCCAGCCGGGCCGTACGCCCGCCTGTCGGGCTTTCCCTGGTCGAGCCCGCCAGGCGGCGGGATCGCCGTGCTGCGGCGCTGAATACGACGGACTCCCAGGCGTCCAACCCGAATGAGCGTGGAGCCGAGTCCGAGCGCGATCGCGAGCTCATCGCACGCGCTCAACGCGGCGACGGCGCCGCGTTTCGAGAGCTCGTGGAGCGACATCGCCGGCGCGCCTTTGCCATCGCCGTCGGGCTCGTGCGCGACGAGGAAGACGCGCTCGAGATCGTGCAGGAGGCTTTCTTTCGCGTTTACCGGGGTCTCTCCGCGTTCAACGGCGCCGCGAGCTTTTTCACCTGGCTCTACCGCATCGTCAAAAATCTCTCGATCGATCTCATGCGCCGGCCCGCGTGGCAGCGAGAGCTCGCGCTGGACGAGGCGGAGGCCGGCTTCGATGCGTGCCTCGACCACGCGGACCCTGCCGACGTGCTTCGCCAGCGCGAAATCGGCGATCGCATCACGGCGGCCCTCGAAGCGCTGCCGCCGTATCACCGAGGCGTCATCGTGATGCGCGAGGTCGAGGGCATGAGCTACGAGGAGATGGCCGACGCCATGGGCGTGTCGAAAGGCACCATCATGAGCCGCCTCTTTCACGCCCGAAAGAAGCTGCAGCGCGCGCTCGTCGCGTGCTACGCGGAAGAGACCGCCGCAAAACGGAGCTCGGAGCCATGAAACCGCCCAGCGATCTCGAGCTCATGCTCTACAGCGACGGCGAGCTCGGGTCCGAGCACGCACGGCGGGTCCGCCTCGCGCGGCTTTGCGACGCCCGCGTCGGTCTCCGGCTCGGACGCATCGAGCGGGTAGGGGACTTCGTGCGCGCGTGGGCGAAATCCGAGGGCGTGGACGCACCCGCCGTTCGGCGCCGCGCGCTGCGCACCATCGAGCGCCGGCGCGCGTGGGCAAGCGTCGCCGCGGCGCTCGTCGCGCTCGCGGCGGTCTCCGAGCCCGCGGCATCGAGGATTTCGCCCGAGCTCGCGGCGGCGTCGAGCCCGGCGGTAGCGATCGAATCCGTGGACTTCGGCGAACGAGCCGGAACCGTCTTCGTCGTCGAAACCGGCTCGAGCGCCACACCGGTCGTCTGGCTTTCGGACGACGCCCGAGCAGGCGGATGAAGCTTGCGTTCGTGCTGGGCGCCGTCGCCTGCCTGCTCGCCGCGCCGGTCTCGGCGAAGCCGGACGCCTCCGACGAGGTGCCGCTCGGCGAGCCCCCCGAACGGGCAGCGAAGCATTTCGCCGAAATCCTGGTGCTTCACGCCACGAACGAGAAAAAGGGCATCGATCGGCGCATCGGCAACATGCCCGAGCTCACGCGCCCGCCGTTCTCGTCGTACGACAGCTATTCGCTCGTCGAGCGCGCGAAGCTCCCGCTCTTGAAAGGCGTGCCGAAGACGCTCGTCCTTCCGAACCGGCGCGTTCTCGAGACGAAGCTCGTGGAAATCCTGGGCCCCGACGCCGTTCGCCTCTCGGCGAGTATCAATCAACCAGGCGGTCGCGAGTTCTTGCCGCTCCTCGAAGTGAAAGCGAAGCTCGGCGAGCCCTTCATCGTGGCGGGCCAGAGCTTCAAGAACGGCATCCTGGTACTGGTGATCCGCGTCGTGCGCTGAGACTCAACCCGCCTGACAGAAATCGTTGATGCTCTTGATCAACACCGGCTCCTTCGTGTTGATGTCGTTCATCGTCTTCATCGCCTTTTCGGAGTCTTGCTGGAGGGCGCCGGACTTTCGCAATGCGGCTGCGAAGTCACCGACCGTTTTCTTGATGTCGTCGACGGCGGCCTTGACGTCGGCGTTCTTCACGTCGACTCCGGCGATTCCCTGAGCGTATTCCTCGAGCTTCTTGGCGTCTTCTTCCGGCTTGAGGCCGGTGATGGAAGGCGCGCGGGTGAGCTTGTCGCCGAGCGCGGCGCATTCTCTGCGCGCCTTGACGCACGCGACGTTGAGCTTCGACGTCGCGCCCAAGAAGCCGCTCTGCGCTTTGGTCACCGCTTCCTGGACGCCCTCGAGCTCGCCCGCCGCCTTGCCGATGGCTTGCGTGGCGCCGACGGTGTCGTTGAGCAGCGTCTGGTAGTTTTTCGAGAATCCCTGGAGCTCCGGGACGCTGAGCTCGACCTTCGCGATCTTGTCGGTTTCGGTCTTCGTGACCGCCGCTACCTTGTCGAGCGCTTCCTTCGTCTGCTTCGATCCGCTGAGCGCGCTCGTCTCTTTCTCCATCACCGTGCTCGTGTCGTTGAGCTGCTTGATGAGCGCGTTGCACTCGGGAATCTTCTTGTTGCAGCCTACGATTCCGCAAAGGGTGACGGCGATGACGGTGCTCTTCAGTCGAAGCATGCGTTCCTCCAACGATGGGTGAGTCCCCGCCCTGTCGAACGGCCGGACGCGAGCGTATCAGGATCCGGCGAGAGGTAGCGTCAGCGTGAAAACGGTTCCCTGGCCGCGCGCGCTGCGGACGGCGATCGTTCCGCCGTGCGTATCCATGATTCCGCGCACGATGGAAAGTCCGAGGCCGGTCCCGCGACCCTCGGCTTTCGTCGTGAAGAACGGCTCGAAGATCAGCGGCACGTTCTCGGGGTCGATGCCGAGGCCCTCGTCTTCGATATCGACCATGATCGCGCGGGCCGTCGGCTCGACGACGGCGCGGATGCGCAACCGCCCCCCGCTGGTCATGGCGTGGGCGGCGTTCGTGAAGAGATTCACGAACACCTGGATCAGCGAACCGGACACGCCCCGGATGGGCGGGAGATCGTCGGCGACCGCGCGCTCGACGCGAACCCGCTTGAACTCGTGCTCGCAAAAACCGAGCGCCTTGCCGATGACCTCGCCGAGCGACACGGGGCCGGGAACCTCGTTGGACGGCCGAGCGTAAGAGACGAGATCGCGCGAGAACTTCAAGATGCGCGAAGCCGCTTCCTCGATGCGGCGTAGCCGCTCGAGGTCGTCCTCGACGTCGTCGTCGCATTCTCCGTCCGTCACGCGCGCACGCCGCTTGCGGGCGAGGTAGTCCGAGTACGCGAGGATCGAGGTGAGGGGGTTATTGAGCTCGTGCACGATGCCCGCCACGATCTGTCCGAGCGAGGCGAGCTTCTCGGCTTGAATCATGCGGGCTTGCAACCGTTCGAGGCTGCGCGAGGAACGTTCGCTCGCGCGGAAGGCACGGGCGCGCGCGATCGCCTTGCCGAGCACCTGCGCCGAGCGCTCGGCGATTTGGAGGTCGAGGGGAGCGAGCGGTCCGTTCGTCGCGACGTGGAAGGTCGAGGCGTCGTCGAGGGGCAAGATGCGCTCTTCGCGAAGGAGCGGAAAGAGGCGGGTCGGATCGCGATCCATGGCGTCCGAGGCGCCCGGCGGCAGGCGCACGCAGAGCGTCGGGGGCTCACCCGGCTCGGTGACGATAC